>JANYGE010000039.1 GCA_025362535.1 Hyphomicrobiales bacterium | reverse complement strand
TGAGGAACACGAAGCAAAAGCGCAAACCAAATTCGGTGATGAGCGGTGGCAGAATGTTGGGCACGATTTCTTTGAAGACAATCCAGCCCATGCCTTCACCGCGCAATTTGGCGCTTTCCACATAATCCATCACCACAGCATTAAGCGCCACGGCACGCGACAATCTGAAGACGCGCGTTGCATCGAGCAAGGCCAGAATGAGCACCAGGTTGACGATGCTTTTGCCAACCACAGCCAACATCATCAGAGCGAAAATCAAAACCGGAATAGCCAGAAAGGCATCAACGATGCGCGACACACCTTGATCAAGCCAGCCCCTTTTCAAGGCCGCCAAGACACCGAGGGATCCACCGACAAGAAAGGAAACCAATGTGGTTACGACCGCAATTCCAATGGTATTGCGCGCGCCATAAATCAATCTGGAATAAAGATCACGGCCAATCTGATCGGTTCCAAGGAAGCTTGTGGCACTGGCATGTTCATAGGCTTTGCCAATCACATCATTCTCGGCATAGGGCGCAAGCCACGGTGCAAAAATTGCGAAGAACGCATAAATCGCAATCACAATCATCCCAAACCAAGCGCTGATCGGCGCGGTTTTTAAATTGCGAGCGATGTTTTCGACAATTGTACGGCGGGCTTTGATTTGGCGAAGTGGGGCTGATGAATCGGTCATTTTGGGTGCAACAATCTTGGGTTTGTGACGATGGAAACAATATCGGCCAACAAGTTGAGTAAGATGTAGGTTGCCGCGAAGATCAAGGCGCACGCTTGCACGACAGGCATATCACGGCTGGATACCGCATCCACCATCATCTGGCCAATGCCGGGATAAACATAAACCACCTCCACAACCACAACGCCCACCACAAGATAAGCAAGGTTGAAGGCAATAACTGTGGCAATGGGTGCCCAGGCATTTGGCAGAGCATGGCGCAAAATCACTTGTGATTTTGAAACGCCTTTGAGCTGCGCCATTTCAATATAGGGGCTGGCGAGAAGATTAATGATCGATGCTCTGGTCATGCGCATCATATGAGCGATGATCACCAAGGTCATTGTAAGCGCAGGCAAAGCCGCTCGGCTTAGATGTTCCCAAAATGAGGTGGTTTCGCTCACTGTCGACAATGTGTAAAACCAGCGATGCTTCACCGCAAAAAAGAACATCAGCAAATAGGCGATGAAAAATTCCGGCATGGCAATTGTCGTCAAAGTCACCGAATTGATAATACGGTCATACCATGAGTTTCGGTAGAGAGCGGCCAGAACACCGAGAAACAGAGAAAGCGGCACGGCGATAGTCGCGGCCATGCTTGCAAGGAAAAATGTGTTGTAAAGGCGAGGCGCAATAATGCCGGAAACACTGCGCTTGATGGTGCCTGTTGTGCCTGAATAGGAATTTCCAAAATCGCCTTGGACAGCATTGCCGATCCATTCGACATAGCGCACATAAGCTGGTCGATCGAGGCCGAGCTCATGGTTGAAATTCTTTACGGTTTCAGGTGTGGCACCCTGACCCAGAATATTTTGCGCATAGCCACCGGGCAACATTTGCAACGATGAAAAAATGATAATCGAAACAGCAAACAGGGTGAGCAAACCTAAGCCCAATCGCTGCAGCACCGTTTTAAGCACAGGATGCATATTCTACCGTCCCCCTCGTTATCAGCGCGAGCTCTAGTGGCCGCTAGATAAAAACGTAGCAGAAGAAATGTAAAGAGTCCTAGATAAAAACGTCTCACAATCGCACGAAAACGAAATAAACCCCGCCAGTTTCCTGACGGGGTTTTCTAGAGTTGAGAGGGGTTGAGGCTTATGCCTTCCACCAACGCTCATACATGTAACCACCATCGTGGTCGAAGTCGGAGTTGAAGGCATTGTGGCCAACAGCTGTCGACAATGCACCAACATAGTTGTTGTACATGAGAACAATCTGGCCGCCATCATCGTGCACCAGTTGCTGACATTCAGCATATTGTGCGGCGCGCTTGGTTTCATCGGTTTCAGCACGCGCAGCGAGCAGAAGCTCGTTAAAGCGTGGGTTCTTCCAATGTGTATCATTCCAAGCAGCATCAGCAGCCAATGAAACTGACAAGAACATGTCAGCCGCAGGACGGCCACCCCAATAGCACAGGCACCATGGCTTCTTAAGCCAGACGTTATCCCAATAGCTGTCGTTTGGTTCTTTGATCACGTTGATATCAATGCCAGCTTTTTTGGCTTGTTCAACCATCAAGAGAGCCGCATCAACGCCGCCGGCAAAGGCTGCATCAGAAGCAGATAGATCTACTTTCACGCCTTCCATGCCAGCTTTTTTCCACAGCGACTTGGCCTTGTCTGGATCATATGAATAAACCGGAGCGGGGTTTATGGCATATTTCATTGCAGCCGAGATTGGGTTGTCGTTGCCGGGTGAGCCGTAAC
>JANYGE010000019.1 GCA_025362535.1 Hyphomicrobiales bacterium | reverse complement strand
AAACCAAGGATTCTATGATGAAAATCACTTTCTCGTCTGCGCCATTGCCGAAATCGGGCACTCTCGTTGTGTTTGCCACCCAGGGCGGCAAGCTCACAGCCCCGGCTCTGGCTGTGGATAAGGCCAGCAAAGGCCAACTCACCCGCGCCATCAAAGCCGTTAAATTTGAAGCCAAGCGCGACTCAATCCTTGATGTGATTGCCGTTGCTCCAAGCTATGACCGTGTCTTAATTATCGGCCTTGGCAAAGTGGAAGAACTTAGCGCCCGCGAAATTGAACTGCTGGGCGGAACCATTGCAGGCGCCTTGCAGTCAGCCAAATTGCAAAGTGCCGCTATTGCTTTTGAAACATCAGGCTTGAAAAATATCTCTGAAGCCGAAGCTGCAAGCCTCATTGCCTCCGGTGCATCGCTGCGGGTTTATAGTTTTGATCACTATAAAACCAAAAAACCTGATGCGGCAAAGCCACTGGATGCCATCACAATTCATTGCGCCAGTGCGGAAAAAGCCAAGCTCGCCTTTGCGCCACTTGAGGCTGTGCGAGAAGGGGTGCATTTCGCGCGTGATTTGGTCAATGAGCCTGCAAATATTCTTTATCCAGCAGAATTCGCCAACCGTGCGAAAGCCCTGGCCAAGGCCGGTGTGAAAATTGAAATTCTCACACCGAAGGATATGAAAAAACTCGGTATGCATGCACTGCTCGGTGTGGCGCAAGGCTCACCCTTTGAGGCCCGTCTCGTGGTGATGCGTTGGGATGGCGGCAAGAAAGATGCCCAGCCCGTCGCCTTCGTGGGCAAGGGTGTGACCTTTGATACAGGCGGCATTTCAATCAAGCCAGCAGCGGGCATGGAAGATATGAAGGGTGATATGGGCGGTGCGGCTTGTGTAACAGGCCTCATGCTGGCGCTGGCAAAACGCAAAGCCAAGGTGAATGCAATCGGCGCAATCGGCATTGTTGAAAATGCCGTGGATGGCAATGCCCAACGCCCAGGTGATGTGGTGAAATCCATGTCGGGTCAAACCATTGCGGTGTTGAACACCGATGCCGAAGGCCGTCTCGTCCTCGCCGATGTGCTGTGGTATGTGCAGGAGAAATTCAAACCGAAATTCATGGTCAACCTGGCAACACTCACGGGTGCAATTTTGGTGGCGCTCGGCAAAGAACATGCTGGCCTGTTCTCCAACAATGATGAGCTCTCCACGCGCCTGTCAGATGCGGGGATTGCCACTGGAGAAAAGGTCTGGCGCATGCCGCTTACCCCTGGCTATGACAAAATGATTGATTGCGATATTGCTGATATGAAAAATATCGGTGGACGCTTGGCGGGTTCCATTACTGCGGCGCAGTTTCTGCAGCGCTTTGTAAACAAAGTGCCATGGGCGCATTTGGATGTGGCGGGCACCGCGATGGATGCCGAAAAGAATGCCATCAACCAAAGCTGGGGCTCAGGCTGGGGTGTGCGCTTGCTGAATAAGCTGGTGGCAGATCACTACGAAAAATAATGACAGAAGTCTGGTTCTTTCATCTCGACAAACAACCGCTCGCCCATGTGCTGCCGCGCATTGTTGCAAGTTCCTTGCAGCGCGGCTGGCGCATGGTGATTGAAACGGCTGTGCCAGAGCGTGTCGCTAAATTATCGGAGATGCTCTGGGCCAGCGAAGATGTGGCTTTTCTGCCGCATGGCTTTGCCGGTGAGCCGATGCCCGAACGCCAACCCGTGTGGCTGACAGCGAGCGCTGAAAATCCAAACGCTGCACAAGTGCGGGTGCTGCTCGATGGCGCAGCCCTCGGCGATATTTCAAACCTCACCAGAGCTGTGTTGATGTTTGATGGCAATGACGCAACTGCTCTTGAAGCGGCGCGTGCAGACTGGAAAACCCAAAAAGCCGCTGGCCACGACATCAGCTATTGGAAACAAGACGAGCAGGGAAAATGGATCAACCAAGCGAAACAAAATTAAAATACCGTCTCCTCACCGGGCCTGATGACAAGGCGTTTTGTGAACGCGTGTCCAAGGCATTGGAGGAGGGTTACGAACTCTATGGTTCGCCATCGATTACTTTTAATGGCGAGAAGTGCATTGTGGCGCAAGCAATTGTCTTAAGCCCAGCCCCATTTCCTAAACTGACTTAGAATAACGCACGGTTCAAAGCCAAATGCAGCGCAATGCTGGCGGCATAGCCCAGCGCCACAGCCCATGTCCATTTGAGGTGGCTCATGAAAGTGTATTTACCATGGGCGATTCCCATCAAGGCAACGCCCGCAGCAGAGCCAATCGCCAGCAAGCTTCCACCCACACCCGCAGCCAAGGTGACGAGCAACCATTGTCCGTCAGACATGGCAGGGTCCATGGTCAATACCGCAAATACCAGCGGGATATTATCGACGATGGCGGAGAGAACGCCAATGCTGATATTGGCAATGGTAGGGCCGAATTGACCGTAAAGAAACTGATTGGCCAATGTGAGATAACCCAGCACACCGAGGCCACCAACTGCGAAAATGATGCCGAAGAAAAACAACAGCGTGTCCCATTCCACGCGTTCAATTTGTTTGAATGAATCCAAAACCATATCGGTATTGTTGCTGCGCTTGCCTTTGCGTTGCAGAACATAAGCCCAGATTTGCAAATAGCCGAGGCCCAACATCATACCCAAAGCAGGCTGCAGTCCGAGGAAATTTCGGAAAGCCACTGCGGTTGCTATGGTGAGCGCAAACAACACTACAACGCCAATGGCACCGGGTTTCATGCGCACGCGCTCTTCGATCGGTGGAGGCACAGCTTTGGGAACCGCAAAACTCATGATGAGAGCAGGAACCAGCCAGTTAACGAGGGAGGGCAGGAACAGCACAAAAAATTCAAAAAATGAGAGTTTACCCTTCTGCCACACCATCAAAGTTGTGATGTCACCAAAGGGAGAGAATGCACCACCTGCATTGGCGGCAACCACAATTGAAACGCAGGACACCGCAATGAAAGTGGGCGATGCTGCACCAACGGCCAGAACCACCGCACCCATAATCAATGCGGTTGTGAGATTGTCTAAAACACCAGAGAGGAAGAATGCGAGAGTGCCAGTGAGCCAGAATAGTTGCCGATAAGACAGCCCGCGTTCAGTGAGCTTAATGCGCAGCACATCAAATACGCGGCGCTCTTCAAGCGTATTCACATAAGTGATGGCAACAAGCAGAAACAGCAGAAGCTCGCCATATTCAAAAATTACATGCTGGGCTGCGGCCTCCGCCATAGGGCTGTGACCCGCCTTCGTATAAGCTAGACCAATCAAAGCCCAAATGAGACCAGCAGCAATGAGCACTGGCTTTGATTTGCGAAGTTCAGTGGCTTCTTCGAAAATGACGAGCACATAAGCGAGCAGAAAAATCGCAATGCTCAAAGTGCCGAACCAACTTGTTGTGAGATTCAGAAGTGGTTCAGCCATTCATTCTACTCGCTCAATTCAAGCCATTCGTTTTCGAACGTCTCCAACTCTTTAGCAAACTTGATGCGCAGTTTGCCATAGTCAGCGGCTTTCTTAGGTTCATCCTTGTAAATCATCGGATCCGCCAGAACTTGATCAAGCACAATTAACTTATCCTTGGCCTTCATGATTTTAATATCAAGTTCCTGAATCATCTTCTTGATCACTGGTACTGCAAGCTTTGGCTTACTAACAACGGGTGCTGCAACAGCTTCCACTTTTACGGCCTTGCGCGGTTTGTTCCGTCCCAAC
>JANYGE010000013.1 GCA_025362535.1 Hyphomicrobiales bacterium | reverse complement strand
CTTTACGCAACGGCCCTCATCCTACACATTTTTGAAAAAAATGCTTACTATTCGCGCCACCTTTCCCCAATGGGGGAAGGGTAGAACTAAATATTTCCACCCCGGCCCATTTCCATGAGCAACTTTTCGGTGCGGGCGTCTTCGATTTTGTTGACCATGCGGCTGGCTTCATCGGCGTCGCGCACGGTTTTGGTGGCTGAGATGGCGGTGTGGACCAGCATCAAAGCCGACATGGCATAGAAGCCTTTGGCGGCGAAGCTGGCTTCGAGAAAATAGATGCCGCCGGCACTCATCACGATTGCAATGCCAAAGGAGAGCAGCGTGAATGAATTCCATGCATTTGAATTTTTAACAAGGTTGGGTTGGTTAGCCATAATAATATCCTTTCAATCGGGGTTTAAGGTTTGAGTTTCTCAAGCAATAGGTTTCATTTGGTTTTGAAGACGCTTGAGCACGTCGTCAGCTCCGGTTTTGGTGGGGGTACCACAGCCAGCGGCGGCCAGTTTTTCGGACAGTGCTGAAGGATCAGCGGCCTTATCCATTTCGGCCATCACTTCATCGGTCACATCAATTTGGCGTTGGCGAATTTGCAGGCGCGCTAGCGTGGCTTCAGCATCGCGCAAGGCATTGAGGGTGGAGCCCGTTCCCTGCTCACGCAGGTTTTGGGTTTTCTCAGTCACAGCGGCAATGCGGTGGCCGCGTTCAATATCTTTGAGGCGGGTTTCACTTTGGCGCAAAATTCCTTTGAGACGTGAAATCTCACGCGAAAAATTGCTTTGCGCTGATAGTGAAGAGTCGCGTTCCATTTCCAGAATGGCAATTGTCTCAGCGGCTTCATGGGCGAGCTCCAGCTTGTTTTGCTCCAAGGCATGGATGGTTCTTGCTTCAAGATCGGCAATACGAGTTTTGATTTTTACGCATTGCAGAATTTCCTGTTCATTCTGCGCCATGGCAATGGCCACGGCCTTGCGCGAGGCGCTGACGGCTTCGGCGCAATCTCTGATTTGCTGGCGCAGGATAGTCAGTGCATGCGCATCAACAATGGCTTCTTGGGTTTCAAAGGCTCGGCCTCTGAACAGTGTTACTATTTGTTTGTACATTTTGCTTTCTCCGTTTATGAACATCGTTCACAACTGCACCATAGCAGAATTTGAACAGTGTTCAAGAATAAAATGAACGATGTTCATATTTAGAGGAATTTTTAGTTAATGACTGATAAACGTTCGGAAAAACGGGATGCTCTACGCACAAAGATCATTGCTTTGGCACAAAAGCGGATTGCCGCGCACGGCCTTTCCAGCTTACGCGCCCGTGATTTGGCGGCCGAGGCTGGCTGTGCTCTGGGTGGGCTTTACAATATGTTTGAGGATATTGATGCCT
Source organism: Hyphomicrobiales bacterium (assembly GCA_025362535.1). GTDB lineage: Bacteria > Pseudomonadota > Alphaproteobacteria > Rhizobiales > Aestuariivirgaceae > Aestuariivirga. The sequence goes on along the minus strand of JANYGE010000013.1, from coordinate 5,537 downwards.
TGGTGCTGGAGGTGAATGCCCGTACTCTCGCTGACATTGATCACGTGATGACTAGGGCCGTGCAAGCCAATCCGCCAGCGCCGCAACAGCTCAAAGCTTTGGCCCATGCTTATTTATCTTTTGCGCGGGAGCACCCTCTCTCTTGGCGGGCTCTATTTGAGCATCACCTTCCGGAAGGGCGAGATGTGCCCGATTGGTATAGCGAAAGCCTCACGCATTTGATGGCGCGCATCGCCCAGCCCTTGGCCCTGTTGCGGCCAGATTACACGCCTGATGTTTTGGCCAAACGCGCCCGCACCATGTTTGCTGCCGTGCATGGTGTGGTGTCGATCAGTCTTGATAATCGCTTTGTTGGTCTGGCGCCTGATACGCTGGATAGTGAGCTTGAGCGCTTTGTCGATGTGCTTCTGGTGGGTTCAACCCATCATTGAAACAGCGGCACAACCCCATCGATCACGAATTGCACGGCAAGGGCCGCTAAAATAATTCCGAGCAGGCGCGAGAGCACAGCACGGCCGGTTATGCCCATCATCTTTGAAATACGCTCGGCAGCGAGAAAACTTAAATAACACGAGAGCATGACAAAAGCCGCAACGCCATAAAGGGCAGTGAGCTTTTCAATGTCACCGTCGGCCCGGCCAGCCAACAAGATCATTGCCGAAATAGCGCCTGGCCCAGCGAGAAGTGGAATCGCCAAGGGAAAGGCCGCAATGTTTTTTACATGATCAACCGTGATGGCTTTGGTGGCCAATTCTTGTTGGCGCTGGGTGCGCCTGTCAAATACCATTTCCGCAGCTGATGACAATAACAGCAAGCCACCGGCAATACGAAAGGCTGACAGTGAAATGCCAAGCACCGTCAAAAGCTTTGCACCGCCCAGACCTGCTCCCAATAAAATGAGAAACGCAATGAACGAGCCACGCAAGGCCACCTCTGCGCGCTGCGATTTATTGAGGTCATGGGTGAGGCCGAGAAAAATGGCACTCATAAAAATGGGATCGGAGATCACCAAAAGGGTTGCCAGCGCTGAGGTGATGTAATCTTGCATCGCTTCAGGTTACACTGCGTTTTGCCACTTGAACAGCACTCTCCAAACTTTGCAGGAATTGCGATCGATCGCGTGGGGTGAAGGCGGCATTGGAGTCGCGCATCTCGGTGGTTTCGCGAAGTTCTGTCATTAAGTTGCGCATGGCCAAGGCCATATGAATTGAATCTTCGGTGAAGGCCTTGCCCGTGTTGGAAATCACACGAGCGCCTTTTTTATGAGCGCGGGCTGCCAGCGGAATATCAGCCGTTACCACAATATCATTGGGCTCAACTTGTTCGACAATCCAATCATCCGCCGCATCAGCCCCCGCCATTACCACCATGCGTTTCACATTCTCACCAAAGGGAAGCCGCATGTGAGAATTCGAAACATAATGGATCACAAGATGATGCCGCGCCGCCACTTTGGCCGCTTCATCTTTCACCGGACAGGCATCTGCATCAACATAGATTTGCATTAGCTCATCAGATTCGGCAGTTCGTGTTCGCGCTTGGCTACAAATTCTGCAAGGGCTTCGGTGATGGCTTCATCCATCTTTGGCTTTTCGTAGGCGGCTAGCATGGCCTTGGCTTTTTCGCGGCCTCTGGTGTCGTGGTCTTTAGCTCCTTCGGCATTCCATTGCTCATATGAATTGAAATCCATAATTGTGGGCATAAAGAAGGCTTTTTCGAAGTGCTCTAAGGTGTGTGCTGTTCCGAGGAAATGCCCGGCTGGCCCCACTTCGCGCACGGCGGCCATGGCGTCTTTAAAGTCATCAAATTTGAGGCCGCCCGCGTATTTATACCAGCCGCCCAATTGTTCGCAGTCGGTCATAAATTTCGAATAACCGCAAGCTAGGCCCGCTTCCAGCCAGCCTGCCACATGCCAGATGTAATTTGCGCCCGACAGTATCGCCGCGTGCATCAGCATATTGGCTTCATAACCTGCCTGGGCATCATTGATTTTAGAGCCCACATGGAAACCTGAGGTGCGCCATGGCAATTTATATTTGCGGGCGAGCTGCCCCATCACAAACATCATCTGTGCTGCTTCGGGTGTGCCCCCCATAGGTGCGCCGGTTTTCATATCCACCGTTACCATAAACTGCCCGTAAATTTGCGGGCTGCCTGGCCTGATCAATTGCGTAAAGGCCACACCGGCCAAAGCTTCGGCATTCACTTGCGCCACAGCACCAATGGCCGAGGCTGAGGTGGATGCCCCACACAAAGCGAAGGGGGCGAGAATGACGGGCTGATTATGCGAGGCATAAACCCGCATCGCATCCAGCATGGTTTGATCCCACACCAAGGGCGAGTTGCAATTGGTGATGGAGACGACGACGGGATTATCTTTCACATAGTCTTCGCCAAAAACAATGCCAGCCATTTTCATCACATCTTCGGCGCGATCCTTGGAGGTGACGATGCCCATGAAGGGTTTATCAGAATGGGTAAGAGCTGATTGGATGATGTGGAGATGGCGCTTGGGAACTGGAACCTCCATCGGCTCGCAAATGATTGAGCTGGAGGAGTGCAGCTGCGGGGACATGTAGGCGAGCTTGTGGAAATTCTGTAAATCTTCGAGCGAGCCATAGCGGCGCTTACCTTCAAGATCCCGCACGTAAGGCGCGCCATACATCGGCACAAACACCGTGTTCTTGCCGCCCACTTTCACCGTGCGTTCGGGGTTACGGGCATTGAGGGTGAATTCGGAGGGAACCTTGCCTATAAGCTCCATCAACAGCCCACTATCAATTTTAACCAGCGTGCCTTGCACATCCGCCCCTGCCGCCTTCCACATGGCCGGGGCTTGATCATCGCGGAACTCGCAGCCCACCTGTTCGAGAATCTTGAGCGATTCCTGATGGATCAACTCCACCGCTTCATCGGGCAGCAATTCATAAGTTGGAATATCGCGCACTAAAGTGGGAAATGAGAGCATGGGGGCCCCACGAAGGGCGCGTCTTGCGTCTCGACCGCCGCTGCGGCGGTGATTTTGAATGTCAGTCATGCCTAAAGCCTAGCATGAGACTTTCCTGATTGGCGAGACATGGGCAAAGAGGTGAGGAAATATCAACGAACCTTGCTGCACTGCACACTGGACTCATGCAGCCCCGTTGACGCTTTGCCACAAAGCGGCCACAATGCCGTTAAGGGGTTGTTAACCGTGCAGGCAGGGGATTGTTTGCGCTGTTCCATAATCAATTGAAACGCCGTTCCGCCCTTGGACGCGCTAGGGAGTGCCATAATGGCTGATAATAAACATATGACCGAGGACGAAAAAGTTCTCCACGGAATGGGCTATGCGCAGGAACTCACCCGCCGCATGGGTGCATTTCAGAATTTTGCAATTTCATTTGCTATCATCTGCATCGTGGCAGGTGGCATCACGGCATTTCCGGTAGCTTTAAGTGCTGGCGGTGGTGCCTCTATCGGCATTGTTTGGCCGCTGGGTTCGATTTTCGCTTTGCTTGTGGCAGCCGCCATGGGCCAAATTGCGTCGTCCTATCCAACAGCAGGTGGCATTTACCACTGGTCGTCCATTCTGGGTGGGCGCGGCTTTGGCTGGGCTTCGGCCTGGTTCAATTTGCTGGGCTTATTGTTCGTGGTTTCATCGGTGAACTGGGGCCTGTTTAACCTGTTCCGCGATTTGTTCCTCGCGCAAGTGCTGCACATGGATGTGACGGCTTGGATCCCAACCGGTGAGTTCTCCGGTGGCTGGTGGATTCAAACCATCTTCATTACGGCGGTTACTATTTTGCAGGCGCTGCTCAATCATTATTTCTTGCGCCTCACCACAATCCTCACCGATTGGAGTGGTTACATCATCTTGGCAACTGCCATCGTGTTGACAATCGCGATGTTGGCCTTTGCTGACAGCCATGAGTTTGGCCGTCTCTTCACCTTCCACAATTACTCCGGTGAAACCGGCGGCAATGTGTGGCCCGCTTCTGCTGCTGTGGGTTATGTGTTCCTCATCGGCTTATTACATGTGGTTTATACAATCACTGGCTTTGATGCTTCCGCTCATACCTCTGAAGAAACCCGTGATGCGCAGAAGGAAGTGCCAAAGGGCATGCTCCGCTCGGTGTTCTGGTCGTTCTTGGTTGGCTATGTGATGGTGTGTTCTTTCGTTCTGGCCTTGCCAGACCAAAAGGATGCTGCTGGCGTTGTTACACTTGATGGTGTTTCTGCTGGTGCTGCTCAAGGTTGGAATGCGTTTAACTGGTTGATTGCGCAAGTGCAGATGCCTGAAATTCTGCGTTCGCTGATCATCATCGGCATTGTTGTCTCAAACTTCCTGTGCGCTCTTGCTGGCCTCACCTCTTGCTCACGCATGATGTATGCCTTCGCACGTGATGGTGGTTTGCCAGCCTCCGACACGCTGAAAGCCGTGAGTGCACAATATCGCACTCCTGGTGCAGCGATTTGGGTGGGTGGTATCCTCTCAATTGCGGCAACACTTTATGGTGGCGCGTTCCTCGTGCTCTCCACCGGTTGCGCTGTGTTCTTGTATCTTTCTTACCTGATGCCAATTGGTGCGGCGCTTAAAGCTGAATCGGCTGGCGGTTGGAAAAACAAAGGCCCGTTCAATCTGAAGGGTGCTTCCATGCTGGTTGCTGGTTTGGCCGTTATTGGCTGCGCCATTCTCATCTATGTAGGCATTCAGCCACCACAAGAAAAAGTGGGTTATCTGATTGTGATCATGATCCTTGCTTTGATTGGCTTCTGGCAATCCATGGAAGGCCGCATGCCAATTGGCCTGCTGTTTGCTGTGCTTACCGCCGCTGCCGTTTATTATTTCTGGCATGTGGAAGGCGATAGCTTCGGAACTTATGCCGGAATCGCAATTGCAATTGTGATGGCCATTCTGGTGTTCATGCTGCAAGGCAAGCGTTTTGCTGGCCCACCCATTGGTGCGGAAATTGCTAAACGCCAAGCCTCTATTGCTGCTGCCGAAAAAGCGCTGGCAAAATAAACTAAATAAAAATCTGAAAGGGCGGTCTTCGGGCCGCCCTTTTTTATGTGGTATAGCTGCATGATGGATAAGAGATTCGATATTGCGGTGATTGGTGGCGGCGTGGTGGGCTTGGCTATTTTACGGCGCTTTGCCATGGCTGGGCTTAAATGCGTGCTGCTGGAAAAAGCGGCTGATATTTTATCGGGCGCTTCTAAAGGCAATAGTGCTTTGCTGCATACGGGTTTTGATGCGCCCACCAAATCGCTTGAACTTCAATGCATGAAGGCAGGCTATGCCGAATATCTCGATATTCGGCAGCAGCTCAATTTGCCCATTTTGGAAACCGGAGCCATTGTTACGGCCTGGACCCAAGATGATCTTGCCGCACTTGATACTATCATTGCCAAAGCCACAGCCAATGGCGTTAAAGATGTCAGGCGTCTTGCACCCATAGAGCTCCGCATCCGTGAGCATCAATTGTCGAAAGAGGCTCTCGGTGCGGTTTTGGTGCCAGGGGAGCATGTGATTGATCCTTGGTCAGCGCCGCTCG
>JANYGE010000439.1 GCA_025362535.1 Hyphomicrobiales bacterium | reverse complement strand
TAATTGTGTGGTGTAAGCGAGAGCACCCAACCACGCTTCGCCCGCTGTGGGATGGCTGATTGCAAACATAGCATCAGAAGTTTGCGCCACGGAATCTGCGATTAGAACTTTTTTGGCGAGGCCTAAAAAGAAACGACAAGCGCCATGGTTAAATTTTTCCCATGTGTGGCTGCGTTCACGGAATTGATCAGATAAGTCCTTATAACGCAAAACAGGACCTGCCACCAAATGGGGGAACAAGGCAATGAAGGCACAAAAATCAACCAGCCTTGCGGCCGGCGGCGCTTCACGGCGGTAAAGGTCAATCAAGTAGCTGATGGTATGGAAGATGAAGAATGAAAGGCCGATCGGCAAAATAATATCTTGCAGAAAATGCGGAAGAGGCGCGCAATTGTTCCAGCCGCAGACCACATCACGCATAAAAAAATTCAAATATTTAAAGTAGAACATTATGGAGAGGTTTGCGGCTACTCCGAAACCCAAACAGAGTTTTCGCTTGGCTTGATCTGTGTTTTTAAAAATGACTTCGCCAAGATAAAAATTCGATACCGAGATGACGATCAGCAAAAACAAAAAATCAAGCCGCCACCAGCCATAAAAGGCATAGGAGCCGAGCAAGATCACATAGGATTTCAGCCTGAAGGGGACGCAATAATAAGTTAACAAGAACAGCGGAAGAAAAATAAAGAGGAAAATAACTGACGAAAATACCACTTACGTACTCCTGCTTGCAGGTTAATGCTTAACTGCGCAGGGCAGCAAATAACAAACCGTGATTGCTGTCTCCACTCTCACTTAACTCCACCGCACATTATGAGGAAGAGGCACGCGCATAACGCAAGTCATGATGATGCCATGCGTTATGGATTTGCCTTCACATATTCTGCCAGAAATTTGCTTGCAGCCACATTGCCCTTTTGTGAAGCCCGTTCCAGATAGGCTTTCCCGGCAGCAATATCACTGTCGCCTTTTGAGTTTTGAATTGATAAAACACCTAGGCGATAATTGGCATCCACATCGCCGCCATCAGCAGCCTTCTTCAGAAAAGCGACGCCCTTCGAGTAATCAATCGCAACAGGGCCACCAACAATATAGAGAGCCCCTAAAGTCTTTTGAGCTTCTGTATTATTTTGGCCGGCCAGTTTTTCCAATGCTGTTAAAATGCGCGCCGTCAAAGGATCATCTGTTTCTAAAACTGCAATGGTGTTGCCAGCAAACTTGATGGAGTCCAAATTACCTTTTTCCAGAGCAGTTACATAATAAGCGCCTGGTTTATAGCTTGCAAAGCCACCGTCTGAATCAAGAACACGGGCAAGCTCATATGCAGAAGCTGCATCACCAGCATCGGCCTTGGCTATGACCGCAGCTAAAGCTTTTTTCTTGTCATCATCAGTCGGTGCTGCGGCATAAGCTGCCAGCAGAGCAGCGTTAACACCGCCAGAACCACCAAGCTGCAAATCAGCAATTCCACCAGCAGCAGCAACGCGCTTTAGCTCATCGGCATAATATTTTCCTTCAGTGGCCCGGTAAAGCTTGGCGGCCAAAGCGGCTGCATCCGCAGGTGCCAAATCCTCTGCATATACGAGCCAAGAGAGCCCCAGACTGCGGTTGATAGGCATTCCCTTGCCAAGAAAGTTATTGCGGGCTTCAGATAAGGCTCTGACTTTTGGCGGGGCCTTATCAATCTGTCTGTAATAGGCGGCGGCTGATTTTACACTGCCTTTGCGAGCTTCATTTTCAGCCAAGAGCCGCACAGCCCTTACTGAACCTCCAGCCGCAGCTTTTTGTAACCAATACGTCGAGGTATGGAATTTTTTACCCTTCAGTTGGCCAGAACCAACTAAATCCGCCAAGAGCAAGGCCGCACCATCACCCTTTGGACCATTTGCACGCGGCACATAAACGGCACCAGCAACTTGGGAAAGATTCTTTGGTTGATAGATCCCGGCAACTTGAGCTTTATAGATTTCATTGCCAGCAGACTTGTTGCCAACCATCGCACCTGATTCGTAGGCTTGATAAGCTGTTTTAACCCGCCCACGGCGCTTTAATGCATCGCCGAGAACATTGAAATATTTGCCTTTGAGTTCTGGATCAGACTCTTTTTCAGCGGCATAACTAAATAAGGACAGAGGATCATGTCCAGGTTTTTGACCAGAAAGTGCGATCTTTTCCTCTCTCTGGCCCTCTTTGAAAGCGCTCGTGGGTGAAACAGCGCAACCCGTCAGTATCGTACACGCGCAAAGAAAGAAAATACAATTACGCACAACCATATGATCAAACTCCAACCACAGTTAACTCAAAAATAATTATAAAGCATGATTCAATGTATGGTTCTACTGCTATTAAATAATCTTTAATGCGGTATTAGAGCGCAAAGGCCACGAGGTTTTCTTGTTTGTGTGCCACAAAATAATGCATTGAAGTGCGTGGGAACATCACTTGGCGTTTTGTTTCTTTGCAAAAGAGCGATAAAATCAGAGACATACTCGCAACCAATGAAGTGCTGCTAATTTAGGCACAAGCGGATCCTGCTCATATGAGTGCGGCCTTGCGATTATTTGAGGTCAGTGGCGAGGTCACCTTCAACCAACAATGTTTAACCTCCGAGCCTTGCGAAGACGTTCTTGCGAAAGCAGCACGCTTGTAGATGACCTATGGAGTGATGGGCTGGACCAGTGATCCCGGGCCGATTTTTTGGAGATTGCCGACGATGACAGGATCGCCTTCGGCAACACCAGATGAGATCACCACGGAATCGCCGTCGACCGGGCCCAGAGTCACTATTCTTTGCTCAGCTTTGCTATCCTTGCCAACGACGTAGATGTATTTTCCGAGCTGACTTGAGCCCAAGGCGACCTGAGGGGTAGTTACTGCATCAGGCAGCTCACCCATGTGTAACCGGACTCGGACATATTGGCCGGGCAACCATGTGCCATCTGCGTTCGCGATCGTGGCTCTGGCGACGATTGTGCCGGTCGCGCGGTCCACACTGTTGTCCATGAACGTCAACTTGCCTATGTGAGGCGGAGCGCTGCTTCCGGGCGCGAAAACATCAACATCTATATCACCCTTGGACTGCATGTTCTGAATCTGAGCCAAGTCCACCTCGGCCGGATGGAAGGTGATATAGAGCGGGTCAAGCTGTACCAAGGTATTGAGGCCAGTTCCCGACGCGTTGACAAGTGTGCCCACTGGAGCCTGATTGCGTCCCAAGCGGCCATCGAAGGGCGCACGGATTTCAGTATAGCTCAAATTCAACTGGGCAGAATGCAGTGCGGCCTGATCCAACTGAAGCGCGGCCGCAGCTTGCCGTGCCGCACTTTCCCGCTGTTCTTGTGTATCCTTCGCGAGATTTCCGCTGAGACTTAACTGATCTCCGCGTGCCGCGTTGGCATGCGCATAATCAAGAGCTGCCGTATCGCGGAGGATCGCTGCATTGGCCTGGTCTACGACGGCTTGAAAATCGCTGGGATCTATCCGGTAGAGCAAATCGCCCTTCTTCACGTCTGAACCGTCAGCAGCGGTTTGTTCCGCTATGTAGCCTGGAACTTTCGGCAGCAGGGAAATGCTGCTGATAGCGTCTGTTCGTGCCGAATACTCCAGAACCAGAGGAATTTTTTTCCGCACGGCCTTGGCGATCGGAACCGGCATGGCGAAAGGCGGAGGAGTTGCGGCGGACGCGGGCTGTGCATCAACTAGGAATCTATCGTGGGCGATATAGGCTCCGATGCCGATTGCCAAGACTGCAGTCGAAGCTAAAATATATTTGCTCATACGCATGGGGAAATCTCCAATCTATTCTGCGGCCTTGGGCAGTTCGTCTGCCAAACCAATGACGATGTGTTCGTGGGGGGATGTTGACTTGTCGCGTTCACGAATTCCTTCAATCACAGCGTAGAAAACGGGTGTGAATATCAGGGTCAGGAATGTGGCAGCCAGCATGCCGCCAAAAACGGTTGTACCGATCGACTGACGGCTTGCAGCACCAGCACCGGTGGCAATCATGAGCGGCACAATGCCGAGCACAAACGCAAAAGCCGTCATCAGGATGGGACGCAGACGAAGGCGGCCCGCCTCCATTGCCGCGTCAACAATACTCAAGCCTTCTTCGCGCCGGCGCCGGGCAAACTCGACAATCAAAATGGCATTCTTTGCCGATAGCCCGATCAGCATGACCAAACCAATTTGAGAATAGACGTCGGTCTGGAAGTTGCGCACCCAGAGAGCGAGCAGGGCGCCAAACAAGGCGAGAGGAACTGTGAGTAACACCATAAATGGCATCGTCCAGCTCTCATATTGTGCGGCCAAAATCAGGAAGACAAACACCATGGCCAAGGCAAAGATCACGTTGGCGATCGAGCCGGCTTTCAGTTCCTGAAATGTGATCCCGGTCCATTCATAGCCAAAATCTTTTGGCAACACGGTCGCAGCAACACGTTGCATCGCCTCGACCGCTTGTCCAGAGCTGTAGCCCGGAGCCGGACCGCCGTTGATGAGAGCTGAAGGATAGTTGTTGTAGTGCGGGACCGTTTCAGGGCCTACAATCGACTTGAGTTCGCCGAGCGTATTCAGAGGCACCATACCGCCCGACGCATTGCGCACAAACAGTCTGGAAAGATCACCTGCCGTGGCGCGCGCGCTCTTGTCGGCTTGCAGTGTGACGCGGAAGGTGCGGCCATATAGATTGAAGTCATTCACATAGAGTGAACCCAAATAAATCTGCAGGGTGTTGAATACATCCGGCAGGTTGAGACCGAGCAACTTTGTCTTGGTCCGGTCTAGCTCATAGTTGTACTGCGGCGTTGAGGTTGAGAACGTGCTGAACATGGCCTGGGGGTTAAGTTCCGGCTGCTTCCTTGCCTCGGCGATTACGGCTTGAACCGCGTCATTGACCGCCTGGCTGCCATGGCCGGTCAAATCTTCAACTTGAAATTCGAAGCCGCCTGTCGCACCCACGCCCGGAATGGATGGCGGATCAAAACTTAAGGCGAAAGCTTCTGGTATTCCCAGCAACTTGGGTCGGGCAGCGGCCACAAGATTTGACGCACTTTGGTCCGGCGTGCGTTGCTCCCAGGGTTTCAAGATGGCAAATTCAACGGCGGAATTAGACTGAGCGGCACCGGTGAGAAAATTCAGGCCACTGATGAAACCGACGATATCAACACCGGGCATCGCTTGGAGCGCATCGCGAGCCTTCTTCGCTACAGCATCTGTGCGTTCCAAGGATGAACCGTCAGGAAGCTGGATCACAGCGAAAAAATATCCCTGATCTTCCACAGGTAAGAAGGTCGATGGGATTCGGGTCGAGATCAAATAGGTCGCACCGAGTAAAACCACAAACAGGACCAGCACGAGATAGCGCATGCGAATGAGAACACCGACACTATGCGCATAGCCATGCGACAATGCCTCAAAGCCACGATTGAACCAGCGAAACAGTACAAAGTTCGAGGGAGATCGGTGACGCAAAAATGCAGCGCTGAGTGCCGGGCTCAATGTAAGAGAGTTGAACGCTGAGATACCCACGGAGATAGCCACCGTTAACGCAAACTGGTTGTACAGACGGCCTGCAACGCCGGGCATAAAGGCAACCGGTATGAAGACTGCCATCAGAACTGCTGTCGTTGCGATAATGGGGCCAGTTACTTCCTTCATCGCCTTTCGGGCGGCAGCAAGTGGAGCCAAGCCTGCCTCCAATTGGCGCTCAACGTTTTCCACGACGACAATCGCATCATCGACGACAAGGCCGATGGCCAGGACCATGCCGAGAAGGCTCAGCATGTTCAGCGAAAAGCCCATAAGCTTCATGACGGCCAGCGTGGCAATCAGTGAGACCGGGATTGCGATGGTCGGAATGATGGTGGTGCGCCAGCTTTGCAGGAAGATGAATACGACGAAGATCACCAGCAACAAGGCTTCGCCCAGAGTGATCAGGACGTCATGCATGGCCGCAGCGACAAAGCGCGTGGTGTCGTAATGCATGGCGTAGGCAATACCCTTTGGAAATCGCCCAGACAGCTCCTGCATCTTATCCTGAACGCTTTTCTGCAAGTTCAGGGCGTTTGATCCAGGCAACTGGTAGACTGCAAGAGCAACGGTCGGATCCTTGCCAAAATAGCCAGACGATGAATATTGCAGCGCGCCGAGTTCAATGCGGGCCACGTCATGCAAATGCACCACAGCACCCGTGCTTGGGTTGGCACGGATGACAATGTCACCAAATTCCTTAGGATCGCTCAGGCGTCCGGCGGCGTTGACCTGCAGTTCGAATGGTGTTCCTGCAGGAGCTGGCGACTGCCCAATTTTGCCGGCGGCGACCTGGACGTTTTGTTCGGCAATTGCCGACTGAACATCAATGGCGGTGATACCGAGTTCGGCGAGCTTGTCCGGATCAAGCCAAACGCGCATGGAATAGCGACGCTCGCCGAATATCTGTACGCCCCCAACACCGGGCAGCCGCTTCAACGGATCAAGAACTTGAAGATAGGCATAGTTGCTGAGCGTAACGGGATCGACGGAACCATCTGGCGACGTGAGATTTACAATCAGTACAAAGTTGGGGTTTTGTTTTTTGACCGTCACACCGGCTTGATTGACAATGGAGGGAAGCGACGAGGCTGCCTGCGACACACGGTTCTGCACGTCGACAGCCGCCACATTCAGGTCGTAGCCAACATTGAAGGTGACCGTAATGTTGGACGATCCGTCGTTGGAGCTCGATGAGGACATATAAGCCATGCCCTCGACACCATTGATTTGCTGCTCAAGCGGGGTGGTGACGGTATCGGCGACGACTTGTGAGCTTGCCCCTGGATAGTTCGCGCTGACCACGACCTGCGGTGGCGTAATGTCAGGAAATTGCGCGACTGGGAGCAAGGAATATGAAATTCCACCGGCAAGCATCATAATAATGGCAATTGCTGCTGCAAATATCGGGCGATGCAGAAAGAAGTTCACCATAGAAATATCCTAATAAAAACAAAAATTTACGTGCTTGCCATTCTCCCGCGCACAGCCGGCGCTTGTAGGCTGTCAACGGGCGTGTTACTGGTAAGTAACATTGCAATCTATTGACCGGTCACACCCGAGTCAAATCTTTTCGCATATGCGAGATGGAAAATTAGGGAGTTGCTCAAATGAGTCAGGACAGCAGTGCCGACCGGCCGAAGCCCCGCGAAAGAATTGTTGATACCGCGCGAGATCTTTTCCATCGCCATGGCATTCGGAACGTCGGCGTTGATTCTATCGCCGAGGCCGCCGAAACCAACAAGATGACCCTCTATAGACACTTCACTTCGAAGGACGCCTTGATTGTCGAAACTCTCAACAAGGCTGCTCAAGAAGCTGAAGGGATGTGGCACGGTTTGGAGGTAGCGTATCCAGGCGACCCCATGGCACAGCTCCGCGCTTGGTTGGGGCAGGCCGCTCAATGCATTATTCAAGATAGTCGTGGCTGCGATATGGCGAATGCTGCCGTCGAACTCACCGAAGACGACCATCCTGCCCGCCGCGTGATTGAAGAGTTCAAAATCATGCAACGAAATCATCTGGCGACGCTGTGCAAGGGGATTGGGGTTACCCAGCCTGATCTTCTCGCCGACGCCCTGTTTCTCCTTCTGGAAGGCGCGCGCGTCAGCCGTCAGAGCATTGGCGCCGAAGGCCCGGTTTCGCAGTTTGTAAGAATGGGTGAAATCATCATCGCATCCTTCAAGGTTTGAGCGCGAACTTGAGCGGTACAGTATGGCTGGGGGACTAGGATTCGAACCTAGACAATCAGAGTCAGAGTCTGAGGGCCTACCGTTAGCCGATCCCCCATTGGGATGTGCTTGTCTGATAGCGGGGCTGGTTCAGGCTTGCAAGCTTTAGGTTCTAAACTGTTTGATCAGGCTAGCGAGGCTTGGTTGGGTTGCTGAGCTAACCTCCGGCGGGGGAGCAGGCGGGGCCAGTGATGAGGCGGTGGGGGCCATGCGGCCAAAGCTTTGGTTATGGGCCATAGCCGAGCCGTTTTGGCCATTTTGCTGCATCGGATCGCGGCGCAGAGAAGGCCGCGCATGGATTGCATCTGGCTTTGCGATAGAGGCCGCGGTGGTTATCTGTGTTGGCGCTATTTCTGCAGCATCAATTGAATAATTCGAGCTATCAGGATTATAGGTTTGGGCGCGCCAACGGCTGACGACTTCGAGCAGGAAGGCATCGTCGGATAAATCTTCTGACCAGTTCTTGGTGAAGGAGGCCGTATTGCTGCGGGGCAATTCATGGGCTGGAAGCAGATCAAATTTAATGCGCGTAGGCAGTGCTACACCTTCACCGAAGGTGATGGCTTCGCCCGCACCCATGGTGGGCATGAATTCGAGCAAGCTTGCTGCAGCATCCGAGATGCCAGCGCGCAAGATTTCCTGGTCGCGCTCATTGGTGAGGCGCAATGAGAAGATCGTGTTGCATTGGGATAGAATGGTGGGGTCAAGCTCAGCCGGGCGCTGGGTTACGATACCAAGCGAAATGCCATATTTGCGGCCCTCTTTGGCAATGCGTGAGATGGCACGCTTGGTTGGCTCAAAACCAGTGGTCTTGTCATTGGGAACATATCTATGGGCTTCTTCGCAGATGAAGGTGATTGGAACCTTGCCGCCGCTCCACACGCCAAAATCAAAGGCCAAGCGAGCAAGAACCGAAACCACCACATTGATGATTTCTGATGGCAGGCCGCCAAGCTCAAGAATAGCGATCGGTTTGCCATTGACGGGAATGCGGAACAGTTTGGCCAGCACAGCGGCCATATTATCCTGCACGGTGAGCGAGCCAAACATGAAAGCATAGCGCGGATCGCGCGAGATCGCTTCGATGCGGGCTTTGATACGCTTATAGGGGGCAAGTTCGCCGCGCAGTTCCAGCTTACCGATATATTCTTCAAGCACGCCTGTAAGATCAGAGGTGCGGTAAGGGATTGGCGTATCAACACCAATGTTATTTTCAATCAGAGTATCGCGGTTGCGGGCGACAACGCCTGCCTTGTCGCGGCGTTGATTGCCCATATAGCGGGCTTTGGCGATGGGGATGATTTCGCGCAACACTTCAACATCGGCCTCGCGGTTTGATTGTTGTCCGATGAGAATTTCAACGGCCTCGTCAAAATTCAACAACCAAAATGGCAGCGCCATATTGTCAGGCGTGATGATTTCAGAAAGGCCCTTAAATGATTGCGCATATTCACGGTGCACATCAAGCAACAGAATATGGGCTTGTGGATTTTTTTCGAGAATGCGCCGCAAGATGAGAGCCACGGTGCAGGATTTACCAGTGCCGGTGGTGCCGAGAATGGCAAAATGCTTGCCCAGCATTTCATCAATCTTGATCATTGCAGGAATTGATGGGTCTTGCTGAATATGGCCAACCCGCACTGCGGTTTCAGCATCGCAAGCATAAGCCATCGCCAATTCTGCGCGGCTCGCCCTGAACACTATATCGCCTAAGGAGGGATAGTTTGAAACACCCCGGCGGAAGGAGAGGGGAAAGCCTTTGGCGTCTCTTGGCAATTCACCTATGAACTCCACCTCGACAATGCGCAGTTCTTTTTCAGACGAAGAATGCGTAGGCATCGGCGAACTGAGGGCGGAAATCAGCGCAAGAGTAATTGTGTTAGAGGTTTCAACCTTCATCAAAGTGCCAATTTCGGCCCCGCGCTGGTTTGCGTCGAAAAAGCCATCTACGGCATCGAGCAAAATAACCGCGTGAGCTCCTGTCACAGCCACGATGCGGCCCATGCGTTCAGCTTCTTCGGCCAGTGGCGTGGGGCGAAGTTCACCTGAGGAGTTGGAATATGCGGTCATCGTCATTAGTTTGGGCGGCCTTTATTGGTGGGTCGAGAGAGGATTGCTGGCGGGTTGTGGTCGATTTAAAGAGGTGGCGAGCGGGATGAGAATGCTCACGCGGGTGCCCACACCTTTGGTGGAGTGAATTTGCAGATCGCCGCCATGCAGGCGGGCGAGGGCAAAAGCGATAGGCAGGCCAAGGCCCGTGCCCTCATGGCGTTTGCTGAAGCCGGATTCAACCTGACCAAAGGGGCTCATGGCAGTTTCAATTTCGGGAGCAGACATGCCTGGTCCGGTGTCGGTGACGCTGATGGTCAGAAAATCAGCCGTTTTAACGCTGGCATCAACTCGAACCCGACCCCATTCAGGAGTAAATTTTACCGCATTGCTCAGAAGATTGATTAAGATTTGCTTCAACCGCAGAGGATCGGCCAGAATAAGCGGCACACGTTCACTGGTGTGAGATTCTACAGCGATGTTCTTTTCTTTGGCCTTTGCATCGGTGATGAACAGACATTGATCAAGCACATTGGCGAGAGCCACGGGCTCCAAATCGACACTCAGCTTGCCAGCTTGAATTTTGGACACGTCCAGAATTCCGTTGATCAGAGCCAGCAAATGTTCTGCAGCTTGTTGAATATACTGCGAATACTGCACCACTTTCTCAGGGTTAGTGACCGTTTTGGTGGCCAACATATCGGAAAAGCCGATAATGGCATTCAGGGGCGTGCGCAGTTCATGGCTCATATTGGCGATGAATTCGGATTTGGCCTTAGAGGCCAGTTCGGCGTCCACTTTCGAGGCTTCGAGGGCAATGGCTTGTTTTTGCTGGCGTACACCATGGCCAAAATGCTCGCCGTAATCAGCGATCAATGAGCCTTGCCGAAACCATGATTTTCCAAATGTACGCATTTAACCTCGCCCTGAAGGGAAATGTTAACGACCAGAACCTCAATTCCAAGTTAACGCAGAGCATCAAAAGCTGTGCAGAGTTTCGCTTTACGCCCCGCTTGAACCTGTTAGACTGGCTTTAACGCAATGTTTAGGAATGGTGCTTGGTTCCAGTTTTTGTAAACTGTCGAGCTACTCACCATTCAAAGGGATTAAAGTGGACGCGACCAATGACGGGGCAGGGCCTCGCAAAGGACGTGCGCATAATAAGGGTGCATATGGGCAGCGCAGAGGGGTTTCTGCGTATCCAGATATAGCTCCTTATGGCGCGCTGGATTTGGGCACCAATAACTGCCGTTTGCTGATCGCACGGCCAGCCCATGAAGGCTTGGCGGTTGTTGACGCGTTTTCGCGTATTGTGCGCTTGGGTGAAGGCCTTGGCACCAATGGTCATTTGGGCGAAGCCGCCATGGCGCGCACCATTGAGGCTTTACGTGTGTGTTCAAATAAATTGATCTGGCATAAAGTGGGCACGCGCCGATTGATTGCAACGGAAGCCTGCCGTTTGGCAGTAAATGGTTCGGCATTTATCGCACGCGTGGCAGACGAAATTGGTCTTGAGCTTGAAATTATTGATCGTGAGACCGAAGCACGCCTTGCGGCTTCTGGGGCCGAGCCTTTGATTTCTGCGGATGCTGAAAGCGCAATCATATTTGATATTGGTGGCGGATCAACCGAAGTGATGTGGATGCAGCGTGGGCCATCAGGATTTGAACTGACGGCATGGACGTCACTTGCTGCGGGTGTTGTGACCTTGTCTGAAAAATTTGACGGTGGCCGGGATGTTTCACCAGAGACTTTTGCCCAAATGTGCGGGCATGTTAAAAAGCTATTGCAGCCATTTATTGAAGAGATTGGATCTAAAGTTGGCCCACAGGCGGTGCCCAGCCATTTGCTCGGGACGTCTGGCACGGTTACGACCATTGCGGGTGTGCATTTGGGGTTGCGGCATTATGATCGGTCCAAGGTTGATGGGTGTTGGCTGCAAAATGTGGACGCAGGTGAAGTGACAGCCCAGCTTCTCGCAATGAGTTATGAAGAGCGCACACAAAATGGCTGCATTGGCCGTGAGCGTGCAGATTTGGTTTTGGCAGGATGTGCCATACTTGAAGAAATTCGCTTGGCGTTTCCGGCCCCGCGCATTCGTGTGGCAGACCGTGGTTTGCGTGAAGGGATTTTAATTCAAATGATGATGGCTGATGGCCTGATGGGGAGACAGCAATGAGCAGACCCGGTGCAGGCAAAGAGCCTTCAGGCCGCTTGATGAAAGTGCGGGTGAAAACCGGCAAAGGCAGAACCGTATCGCAGAAGATTTGGCTCGAACGCCAGCTGAATGATCCCTATGTGCATGAAGCCAAGAAGCTGGGCTACCGCTCACGCTCTGCCTTCAAGCTCATTGAGATTGACGATAAATATGAAATCTTGAAACCCGGTTTTTGTGTTGTGGATTTGGGGGCAGCGCCGGGTGGTTGGTGCCAAGTGGCGGCCAAACGGGTGAAAGCCGAAGAGGGTAAGGGCAAAGTGGTGGCCATTGATATGCACTCGATGGACCCCATTCCATCGGTCACTATTTTCAAAAAAGATTTCTACGATGAAGATACGCCCAAACTTTTGATTGAGGCGCTGGGTGGCGAGCAGGCCGATTGCGTCTTGTCCGATATGGCA
>JANYGE010000398.1 GCA_025362535.1 Hyphomicrobiales bacterium | reverse complement strand
ACCCTTCTCCGTGACCGTCAGCGAAACAATGCGCACGCGCGGGTAATCCATGTCTGCGATCAGTGCGTCATGCTGGGTGCGCGCATCAAGCACGCTTCCGACCATTTTAATTTCTGTGCCTTGTCTGCTACGCGCGATATGGTTGTAAAGGAAATCTTGGGGCACCAAAGCGTTACGCGTATCCGGTCTACGCAAAGAAGCTCAGATGATGCCCCAGCTTGGATCGAGCTTCAGAATATTGTCAAAGTATTAGGCAACGTGAGCACGATGAAAGGCGCCAATGCCCAGATGCAAAATGCCCGGCGTTATCTTGTTTCTGTCATAGGGAAGTGATTTACCAAGAGTGCTGAGCGAAAGCCTTTTGCCCAGTTACTATCAATCAATTTCAATGACAGCTTTTATCAAACCCATTTTTTGCTGGGCCCAAACCGGCAAATCACTTACAGCGCCATTGAGAGAAGTTCGGTGGGTAATGATCCGGTCAACCGGAACCTGCCTTGCTCGGATTGCAGCGATCACCCGTTCAAAATCCTCTGAGGTGGCATTGCGGCTGCCGAACAGAGTCATCTCCTTGCGGTGAAAGTCAGGGTCCATGAATGTAACCGGATCCTTGACAACACTCACCAACACATAGCGTCCGCCCGCTCCGACATAATCGAAACCCTTCTCCATGGCTTTGCTATTGCCGGTGGCGTCAAAAACAACACTGAACCCATCACCGCCTGTAACCGAGTTGAGTGTGCTGACAACATCCTCTGTTGCACCAATTGCGCTAACGCCGAGAAGTGCCGCCGTTGCCTTGGACCGTTCTGAGTCTCTATCATAAATAGCAACTTCGGCCCCTGATAGTTTTGCAAAAAGAGCTGCCCCAAGCCCAATTGGTCCGGTGCCTACAATCAATGCCCTGTCTCCGGGCCGTACACCGCCGCGGCGTACGGCATGGGCACCAATAGCTAGGAATTCAACGGTTGCGCATTCATCCGCTGTAAGGCCATCCGCCTTGATGAGGTTTTTGGCAGGTATGGCCATAAGCCCCGCCATGCCACCGTCCTGATGAACGCCCAACACCGATATCTTGACGCAACAGTTCGTCTTGCCAGCGCGGCAAGTTACGCATTCACCGCAAGAAAGATAGGGATTGACAGCATAAACCTGGCCCAACTGGAGGCCTGAACCTTCCGGAGCCTCCAGTACCTCGACGGCCAATTCGTGACCCATAATGCGCGGATATTGCAGGAAAGGGTGCTTGCCCTCAAAAATATGATAGTCAGTGCCGCAAATGCCAACTCTTATCGGTCTCACAAGGGCAAAACCATGCGGAACTATTGGTGCCGCAATGGTCTTCAATTTTAACGTGCCTGGCTCAATACAGACAAGGGCTTCAATATTTTTCATGTTTTTGACTACGGTGCTCTCAAAAATTAATAAAAATTCTGGTGCGAAGGCAACTCGGGAGAAGCTGCGTTCACTCCGTTTTGCAGGAGGTACTGTATCTTGTTCCTATTATCCCTGGTGACGAAGGCCGAACTTGAATCGATCATGATATTGACCCTCTGACACCCACACGAAGGCTATTGCCTTTTAACGACATCTGATTGCATCCACCCAAAGTGTCTACCCAGTTTAGTTTATTATCTATAAAATGCATATGCAAATAGAATGTCAATTTGTTTTTTATAGAATAAAATGCAAAGCCGCGACGATGAGGCAATAGGTTTGATAACAAAATGAAAACTGATACTGTGTTTAAGCGGGCTTACAACGATGCATTGGACCTGCTTTCGAAGCTAAGCCGAGGTGAACCAGTTCCACCAGAAGGTGAACTCTCCCATCAATTGGGGGTCAGCCGGACGACCGTCCGAAAGGTGCTAATCGAATTGGATCAGCGCGGTGTGGTGCAGGGTGATGGACGCAAGCGTACGGTCCGCAAATCCAAAGGTGCCCTCCAAAGATTCCCAAAGATAGAAACAGTCGCCATGGCCGACGAAGTTGAGCGGCGCTTCATGGAGTGGATGTTGCGTGGCAATGTGCGTCCGGGAACTGTCATCAATGAACTTGAACTGGCCCGCCTGTTTAAAGTCGCTACCACTGGCATTCGTGAGTTTCTCAACCGTTTCCAACGTTTCGGATTAATTGAAAAGAGGCCGAATGCAGGCTGGATGTTCAAGGGTTTTACTAATGAGTTCGCGCTTGAGCTATTTGAAATCAGGGAGATGTTCGAATTTCGGTCGGCCCGGGTATTTGTGGCCCTTCCCAATAGATCTCCATTGTGGTCGCAGCTCGATTTAATTCGCATCGAACATGTCCAGCTGCTAAAAGATATAGGCACACGCTATCACGACTTTTCGGATCTGGACCGGCGATTTCATCTGCTCATCAACTCTGCCTCAACCAATCGTTTCATTACCGATTTCTATGACATCATCAGTATGGTATTCCACTATCACTACCAATGGAACAAACAGGATGAACGCCAGCGCAACGAGGCCGCCATTCGTGAACACATGTCCTACATCGATGCCTTGAAGAGCCGTAATTGGGCCAGAACGGAATCAACCTGTGCCGCTCATCTTGCATCGGCGAAGGCAACATTGCTTCGCTCGACCATGCAGTGGGATAGCTTTCCGTCAAAGGCCTAAATTACGAGAAGATATAATGCATTTTCTGATGATTGGATGGGCGCAAGTAAAGTTGCACTAATTAGGCCTTGTGATTCCGAAGATTTGAAACACGGGGATTAAAGGGCGCAACTCCAAGTCTATCGCTGGCTAAGACATCGGGGCTCGACCATTCGCGCCGGGCAGTCGCGGACAGAACCAATCCATGGCCGGGCCGATCAGGCGCATAAGCCCAACCTTCACGAATCTCAATGGGCTGATCAACCAGATGATCAAAGTTCTGGAATGAGTATTCAAGCCACTCAACCTCGGGCAAGGCACACGCCATATGAACCCCCACTTCAAGAAAAGTATTGCCCAGCGACACGGGAATACCAAGCTCGGCCGCCAGCCAACCAATACGCATCACATCAGTCACTTGGCCATGCACGTTGAGTATGTCAGTGCCATCCGCAAGCATCAGGGCGCGCTTGCCAGCCGCATCGAGATATTCACCAGAATTGATTAATGTCCAAGGTGTGCATTTGCGCAAAAGCCGTAGGCCTTCAAAGTCTAGGCGTAGAATAGGATCTTCAACCCACAGCAAGTTGAAACCGGCGCGGTGAATGGTTTCAAGTTTTACAAGCGCCTCTTTAGCCCCCCATGCTTCGTTGGCGTCAATCATGAACTGCGCGCCGGGGCGCACGGCTTTTGCCAAGAGGGCAAGTCGGTGCATGTCCCAGGCAAAATCAGGATTGCCCACCTTGATTTTAAAGGCCTGGTAGCCGAGAGAATCTGCGTGTTCAAATAGCTCTACGAATTCGCTATCGCTGAGATGATAATCTAGCCCCGATGCGTAGGCGCGCACCTTAGAACGGCGTGACCCTAAGAGTTTATGCAATGGCAAATTGACTTGCTTGGCAGCAAGATCCCACAGCGCAACTTGCATGGCCTCATGAAAGGGCAGCGTGAAAGCTCGTTGGTTTCCGCCACGTGGCCGATTGATCTGGTGGACCAATGCGAGTGGCATTTGCCCCTCCAAACTGGGCCAGACTTCGCTCTTGAAGACACGAATAATCTCATCCACAGCAGGCAAAGGCTGGAACAACGTTTGGGCAAAGCCAAGACCACGGTTGCCAGCTTCATCAATTAATTCGACAGCTGCGGCATTGACCTGATCGGCCCGTACCTGGCTATCGCCAACAACACGATCTCTCACAAACTGGAACCTGGTAATTTCAAATCCAGAAATGCGCATATCTTTCCCCGAGTTCCTTAGCCTGGCGGCTGCCACAACAATGTATTAGCTCGGACAGCTTGCTGATTCTAGGGCTTGACTCAACGACGCGCTTGAAGATTTTTAGTAGGGTTGCAGATCATATTCTTGCTCTTACTTCAAATTCAATCGTTAAGGCATTTTCTGTGCTCGTTATGTGAGTGCCTCTGCCATCGTGCGCATCTGAACCTGGATAATGCGAGAGCCTTTGGGCTGTGTGCAGGCAAAGTGAATGGCCGCTGCAACATCCTCTGGTTCAAGCATATCAGATTGGGCAACACTGGTTTCTGTCCGTCCATTGCCGAGGGCAAATTCAGTTTTGACACCACCAGGATTTATGGTGCCCACTTTAATGCCATGGGGACGCAGTTCCTTGTCGAGACCCTGTGCGAAGCCAACCTGCGCAAACTTTGTAGCACAGTAAAG
>JANYGE010000384.1 GCA_025362535.1 Hyphomicrobiales bacterium | reverse complement strand
ATCATCACCATGGTGCCAGCAGATAATTTATTTACGATTGATACGGCCACTTTTCCAATGGCTGTGTCAGGCACCGCAAGTACGACAACATCAGCGCCCTTTATGGCATCATCTGGCTGCCAGCATTCTGCGCCAAATTGGGCCTTCACGCGGGCTTGACCAGCTTCAGTCACCTCAACATGGCGCACATCATAGTGTGAGCCCACCATGTTTTGAGCGAGCCTCTGTCCCATTTTTCCGCCAGCGCCAAACAGTGCAACAATTGTCATTCCAGATCTCCCATTATTTGTATGTTGATAGCGGCTGGCAACAAAGATGGTCAACCAACAATTCTGCATGGCGAAAAATCTTTGGTTAGCTTATAGGCCTTTCAAAGGGAGATGAGATGACACATTTATGGGTGCGGGCCGAGCAGCGGCCAAATGAAGAGCGGGTTGGGCTGTTGCCAGAAGGTGCGATGGCTCTTGTCAAAGCGGGCATCAAAGTTACCGTTGAGCAAAGCTCCGTGCGCGCCATTGGCATTGACGGATATAGAGCGGCAGGTTGTGAAATTGCGCCAGAAAATTTTTGGCCCAATGCTCCTGCTGAGGCAATTATCTTCGGCTTAAAGGAATTGCCCGAAGATGGCACGGCGCTCACCCACCAGCATATTATGTTTGGGCATGCTTATAAGGGCCAGCCATCTGGGCAGATTTTGCTCAAGCGTTTCAGGGAGGGCGGTGGCATGCTTTATGATCTCGAGTATTTGCTGGATGAGAATGGTAGGCGCGTTGCGGCATTCGGCTATTGGGCAGGCTATGCCGGGGCAGCTCTCTCGCTTAAATGTTGGGCAGCACAGCAGCGCGGAGAGCTTGCTGGGGCTGTTTCCAAATATTCAGGCAAGGCTGCCTTATTGTCTGATCTTGAACGAGAGCTTGGCCGGCAAAAGCGGCCGCGGGCCATTTTGATTGGTGCATTGGGACGGGTTGGCACGGGGGCTGCCGATTTATGTTCAGTTATGGGCGTTCCAGTAACCAAATGGGATATGGCGGAGACAGCTTCAGGTGGGCCGTTTCCTCAAATTCTTGAACATGAGATTTTTCTGAATTGCATTTTAGCAAGGCCCGGCTGCCCGGTGTTTGTTCCGGCCTCGGCCAAAACTACCCCCCGCAAATTGACCGTGATTGGCGATATTGCGTGCGATCCAACATCAGAATTCTCGCCGATTAAAGTCTATGATCATGTAACGGATTGGGCCGCACCCGCCTTGCGCGTGCATGATCATCCGCCGCTTGATGTGACGGCGATTGATAATTTACCTTCGCTTTTGCCGGTGGAAAGCAGCGAAGACTATGCCACACAATTATTGCCGTCTCTTTTAACCTTGGGCCATTTGGAGTCTGGTGTTTGGGGTCGGGCGGGCGCTATTTTTGCGCAGCATACAGTTTAATTTTAAGGGGTAGAGAAGATGACAATTCATTGGTGCGGCACTGGTCTTTCCTCCGGCCCCGGCTTGCGGCGCTTATTGACCAATGGTCACAAGGTGGTGGTGTGGAACCGTACTGTTGAAAAAGCCCGCGAGACCGTGGGAGATCTCACCCAAGATATTCGGGCATTTTCGCTTGAGGCTTTAACAGCCGCCTTGCAACCCGGCGATATTGCCATTTCAATGTTGCCAGTTGATCAGCATGTGAACATTGCCAAGGCCTGTCTCGTACGCGGTGCTAATTTTGTTTCGTCCTCCTATATCTCTCCTGAAATGCGCGCATTAGAAACTGAGTTTAAAGCCAAGGGCTTAGTTTCAGTCAATGAAGTGGGTTTGGACCCCGGCATTGATCATTTGATGGCGCATGATCTGGTGGGGCGTTACAAGACAAGTGCGGCCTATCATCCAGATAATGTGATCAGTTTTACATCTTATTGTGGCGGTGTGCCCAAGATTCCAAATCCATTTAAATATAAATTCAGCTGGGCTCCGGTTGGTGTGTTGAAAGCTTTGCGCTCGCCATCTCGCAGCTTGCGGGATTTCAAAGAATTGAAAGCAGCGCGGCCATGGGATGCGATTACTGCCTATGATGCGCCCCTGCCCTCACCTGAAAGTTTTGAAGTTTATCCAAACCGTGACAGTTATCCATTCATGGAGGATTATCGTTTCGACAAAAATTGGAAAGTGCGAGATTTCGTGCGCGGCACCATTCGGTTAAATGGCTGGGCTGAAGCTTGGGCGCCAGTATTCCGCGAAATCGAAACCCTGTCGGGTCCATCAGGTGATACTCGCTTGGCCGAGATGGCGGCTGAGTTTCTCAAAGAAAACTCTTATGCACCAGGAGAGCCTGACCGGGTGGTGTTGTTTGTTTCCCTCAAGGCCGAGCGCGATGGCAAACCCGTGTTCAATGAAACATGGTGCATGGATGCGTGGGGCGACGAACACGGCACAGCTATGGGCCGCTTGGTGTCAGTTCCGGTTTCCATTGCGGTTGAAACCGTGCAACGCGGTGAATTTTCAGCGGGCGTGCACGCTGCTCCTCATGATGCGAAAACTCTAACGAGCTGGCTCGGCCAGATCAAAGGGCTGGTGCAATATATGGAGCGGGTGGCTCAAGTTTAGGGCATCTTCAAAAAGGCGCACCGGGTATTTTATTTCTCTCTGCTCCCATCATCGCTCTTGCAAGCCGCCAAATCTTGGTTACAGTGGAGAACAAATGTTTCCGCTAAGGAAACAATCAGAACCGCTAGGAAACCGCAGGAGACGCTAATGCCACTGTCTTGGAGATTCTCAGTTCTCGGTGATCGTCACCGTGCTATGGGCTCAAAGCTCGAAGATTGGTCTGGCATGGGCACGGCGTGGACCTATGATAAAGACATTTATCAAGAACATATCGCCGTTCGCACCAAAGCGGGGTTGATGGATGTGTCGGGCCTCAAAAAGGTTCATCTGGTTGGCCCACATGCGATTAATGTGTTGGAATATTGCACCACGCGCGACATGACGAAGATTTATCCCGGTCGCTCAGTCTATGCCTGCATGTTGAATGATCGAGGCATGTTTACCGATGACTGCATTGTCTATCGCACTGGGCCAAATTCCTGGATGTTGGTGCATGGATCGGGGTCAGCTCACGAGGAACTGGTAAAGCAAGCCGCTGGCCGCAATTGTGCCATTCTGTTTGATGATGATTTGCATGATCTTTCGCTGCAAGGCCCGCTGGCGGTTGAATATCTGGCCAAGCATATACCAGGCATTCGCGATCTGAAATATTTCCACCACTTGCAAACCACCTTATTCGGTGCACCCGTGATGATCTCACGCACTGGATATACGGGCGAGCGCGGCTATGAGCTTTTCGTGCGCGGCCAGGATGCCGGCATGGTGTGGGACCGTATTCTTACAGAAGGCAAAGACATGGGCATTATCCCTGTGTGCTTCTCAGTTCTCGATATGCTGCGCGTGGAAAGTTATTTGCTGTTTTATCCTTACGACAATTCACAAATGTATCCCTTCGCCGATCAGATGCCCGGCGATTCATTGTGGGAGCTCGGCCTCGACTTTACGGTGAGCCCCGGCAAGGCTGGCTTCCGAGGAGCTGAAGAACACAAGCGTCTCAAAGGCAAAGAACGCTTTAAAATATTTGGTTTGCTGGTTGATGCTGATGGGCCAACTGATTTGGGCGATGAGGTTTATCAGGGCAATAAGAAAGTCGGCGTCATCACCTGCCCGTGCTATTCCAAGCTCACCAAAAAATCCATGGCGATCATGCGTGTGGATGTCGATTGTGCCAAACAAGGTGTGACGCTCGAAGTGCGCGGCAAGAATGTGAAGGCCAAAGCTATTGCCCACACTATTACATTCGATGATCCAGAAAAGAAAAAGCGCACGGCGGTTGGTTAATCCATGCTGGTTCAGGGCATAAAGAGCAGGCCAGTTTATACGGGCCTCAATATTGATGTGAACGCGCGTCGGCATTTGTTTGCGCTTGAAGGCGAAGGTGTTGAAGCTTTATGTGATCAAGTGAAGGCAGTTGGCTACGAATTTCTAAAAACCTCAGACATCCTCTGTGTTGGAAAGTTGCCAGACGTGAAAGCCGAGGATATGTGGTCAGCTCCCACCATTCCGGTTTTACTGAATCGCCTGCGAGTGAATTTGATCAATGCAAAAATGGGCCTGCGGCTTTATCTTTCGGGAACGGAAGGCTTTATCGGCCAGGCCATGAAAGTTGCGCTCGATCAGGGTATTGATTTCAACTCGATCCGCACCGAGCATCGTGGTTCTACGGCGCGGCGCGTGCAATGTGTGCATTGCAAAGGCATCACTGATGATGTGAAAAGCTCGCCCTATAAATGCAGCCACTGTGGTTTGAATTTACTGGTGCGCGATCACTATTCGCGCCGCCTCGCTGCGTTTCAAGGTGTGTGCATTGATGCCGAAGAACCTGGCACTGCGCCTGCCCCGGTGGAGATGTTCCCATGACCATCAACACAGAAATGGTGGTGCGCGTTTCGAAAGTCAGCCAAGTTGCAGAAAAAGTAAAA
>JANYGE010000379.1 GCA_025362535.1 Hyphomicrobiales bacterium | reverse complement strand
GCCTTGCAGCTTCCAGAGATTCTGATCGAAGCTTGCCCCCGTGGTGGAGGTGTCTGGTTCAAACTGGCCATGCGATCCCTCAACTCTAACCCACAAAGCCTGATCATCAATCACCGGAGCCCCCTTGCCATCGGCATAGGTGGCTGCCTGCTCTGCTGTTACAGCACAGCGGTAGTTCTTGGCTGCATCCTTACAGAACACCTCCTGTGGGGCACCATTCCAATAGCGGTTGCCCACCCGCTGCTGCAGCGTTGGCACTCCGTTCAGCCCTTGCAGAACTTCTCCATATGACTCGTAAGTGGGAATTTGTGGCAAATAGCTTGATTGCAAATACCAAGTATTATCGCTCTCAAGATTGAGATTATAATTAAAGGCACCAACCACCAGTGGGCCATTATTCAGGGCAAAGTCACCCGTCTGGGTCGCTCCGCCAACAATGACCACAGCGATGCCAGCTCCTGGACCAGCTCCCGTATAGGAACCAACAGTGCCGAGATTGTTAACCCCCACGCCGGTTGTTCCTCCGGTCACATTGCCTGCAACCGTCAGCGTGTCAGAGATCAAACTATCCACATTAACATCCACCAGCAATTGTCCGGTGCCGCTGTAATTGCCAGCAACTGTAACCTTATCACCAACAGCCCCATCCTGCGTGGTGATAGTGCCGGCATTGGCCACATTGGCGGAGACCGAATAGACCCCAGCCCCGCCGCCGGTGCCATCAAAGGTCGCGCCTGCGTTGACGTTCATATTGCCGGTGAGCGCAAAGGCATTGCCACCATCAACCGTGCCGCCATTGGTGATGGTGAGGCCCGTGCCGGGATCAGAGCCGACCGCAAGGGTGGGGCCAAAGGCCAGCGTGCCACCATTGACGACGACATTCTCCCAGTTGGTGACAATGGCGCCATTCACAGCACCACTAAAGCCCGTGAAAGTCAGTGTGTCGATGAAGGTATCCGCCGTGGCAAGGTCATCGCCACCGTCAAACAGGGTGACGCCAGCAATGCCAGCCCCCGTTGCGATGTTCAGCGCGTCAGAGCCATCACCCATCGCAATGTCACCCGTGGTGACGCTGCCTGCATTGAGGTTGATCACATCATCGCCCGCCCCCGTCAGCATGCCGTTGAGCACGGTGCCAGCCGAGGTTACAACCACAGCACCAGTTTCATCGAGAATGCCGGTCTGGCCAGCCGAGCCATCAATGGTCACACCCGCCGCCACATCAATGGTGCCGCCCCCGGCACCAAGCGTGTGAATGCCAGCACCAAGGCCCGAGCCGCCGGTGACTTTGCCCGCCGTGACATTGACATCATAGATGCCACCTCCCGTAGCGGCAGCCCAAATGCCATCGGCACCCGCTCCCGTCGCAGTTACCGTGGCGGCGGAGTTTATGATGGTGGCCCCCTTGCCAATATTCGTACCATAGAGGCCAGCAGCAGTCGCACCCGTCGTATTGACCGTGCCTCCTGACATGGTGAGTGTAGCCGCAGCCGTGCTGGCAGCGTTATTGATTTCAGAGCGGATACCGGCGGCATTGGCCCCCGCCGTGGTGATGGCGCCAGCCGTCATCGTCGCCACGGATGCACCGAGGCCGTCGTTGAGGCTGTATATGCCGAGACCCACGTCTCCTGTTGTGTTGATGGTGCCGCCGTTCAGGGTGGCGGTTGTTGCCGCCGTGCTGGCGGTATTGACAATCTGGGCAAAAACACCATGCGCGGCGGTGCCAGCCGTAGTGATGGTGCCAACACCCAGCGTCGCATTGGAAGCGCCAAGGCCATTGGTTTGGCTATAAACACCATAGGCGCTATCTCCCTTGGTATCGACCGTCCCGCCAGATATGGTAGCCGTAACTGTTGCCGTGCTGGCTACGTTGGAGATTTCCGCAACAACACCATCGGCATTGAGGCCTGTCGTGGTGATTGCGCCACCCGTCAGCGTCGCGGTGGAGGCACCAAGACCGAAATTGAGGCCAAAGACGCCCACGGCATTATCGCCCGTCGTGTTGATGGTGCCGCCGTCCATGGCGGCGGTTGTTGCCGCTGTGCTGGCAACGTTGTTGATATCCGCGAGGATACCATATGAACTGGTTCCTGACGTGGTAATCACACCCTTCGTCAACGTCGCGGTGGAAGCGCCAAGGCCGATGTTGAGGCTGATAATTCCATCGGATATATTCCCGGTCGTGCCGATTGTCCCACCCGACATGGTCGCGGTGGCTGCCGCCGTGCTGGCAGCGTTGGATATTTGCGCAATGAGGCCAGTGGCATTGACGCCTGCCGTGGTGATCGCACCCTTCGTGAGGCTTGCATTGGAAGCGCCCAAGCCAGCGGTCGAGCTCAAGACACCATGGGCGTCATTTCCCTTGGTATCGATTGTTCCACCGTCCATGGTTGCCGTCGTTGCCGCCGTATTGTTGGCGTTGGTGATCCCGGCATAAACGCCATAGGCGAAATTGCCCGCCGTGGTGATACCACCTTTCGTCAGCGTCGCAGTGGAGGCACCTAGACCGTTGGTGAGGCTGTGGACACCATAGGAGCTGGCACCCTTGGTATCGACCGTTCCCCCTGACATGGTGGCCGTCGCGGTGGCCGTGTTGGCAACGTTGAATATCTGCGCAACAACACCATCGGCATTGAGGCCTGTCGTGGCGATTGCGCCACCCGTCAGTGTCGCGGTGGCAGTGCCAAGGCCGTAATTGAGACCATAGACGCCATGCGCAAAATCACCCGTAGTGTTGACAGTTCCGCCAGCCATCGCCGCAGCCACCACTGCCGTGTTGTTGACATTGAAGTTCTGCGCCAGAACACCATAGGCACCAGTTCCCGCCGTCGTGATGGTTCCGGCATTCAGCGTTGCCGTGGAGTTGCCAAGTCCACTGGTACTGCTGTGGATACCAGCAGAAGAAGTGCCGGTCGTGCCTATGGTTCCGCCATTCATCGTCGCCGTCGCCGCTGCCGAACTGCTGGCGTTGAAAATCTGCGCGAGAACGCCGTAAGCACCAGTTCCCTTCGTCGTGATTGTGCCGTTCTGCAATGTTGCGGTGGAGGTGCCAAGGCCCTCGTTGATGCTATAGACACCTATGGCATCATTCCCCGCTGTATTGATTGTGCCACCGGTCATGGTGGCTGCCGTTGCCGCGCTGCTGGCGGCGTTGTTGATGTGCGCCTGAACGCCTTTTCCTGAGGCACCCGTCGTGGTGATCACGCCCGCACTCATGGCCGCGTTGGCGGCACCCTTGCCTGAGTTGAGGCTGTAGACTCCGACGCCGTTTGTCCCAGTGGTATTAATTGTTCCACCATTCATGGTCGCCGTCGCAGTCGCCGTGCTGACAGCATTGGCAATATTTGCGACAATGCCAAATCCTTGCGCGCCCGATGTGATTAACGCGCCGCTCGTAAGTGTTGCGTTTGCATTGCCCGCTGTTCCCGCGTTGTTTGCATAAATGGCAAAGCCATTAACTCCTGTCGTTGTAATCGACGTGAAGCTTGTACCATTAACCACGATGGCATTGACATTGGCTGCCGAGGAGTTGACTTGCACACCGCTGACAGCAGACCCAACAACCATTGCAGGGTTGTTGAGATTCACAGTCAAGCCGTCTGAGTTGGTGTAGGTGACCCCCGCCGGATAAGCAGGAGCGGCACAGTTTACGATGCTGGCACCTGCGGTGTCGGGTCCGCATTCATTGGCAGCATATGCCGGACTCGCCATGAAACCGCCAAAGGCTAGGGCTGAGACGCCAGCGAGCAAGGCCTGCACAGAAGGGGCACAGCTTGCGGCCCTGCCGTTCAGCTTGGTCACCCGCCCGCCATGCGATGCAAAGCTGCGCTGACGAGAATTGGCCTTGGTATTTGCGTTGATAAATTTGTTCATGAAGCATCCCCTTTAAGTTCAGTTTTCTGACGTCATTCAGCCTTCGATTGAGCTGTTACAAAAAACACTCCGGGCATGATTTGAGATTGTTCCCGTCGGAAGGTGAATCTCAAATTACAACCTTTAGGAGTTCTAAAATATTAACTCATCTTTAAGTTATAGAGAGTTACAACCTTTGATCAATACCGTTTTCTGAAAAGAACAGGTTTTCAGAAAATTGTGATAATTTAGCAACATAAAGTTGTGTTACAATCCAGTATAGAATTGGGTGGCATGCTAAAATAATCGATAAATTGAGCTTGAATTGACTGTGGGCCGTCGAGGAATTCACTCGCGGCTAATGCTTCGAGGCTCAACATGGGGGGAATCAACATGTTACCTCGCCCCCGAGGCCCACACATAGGGGCCTCGAAGGTTGGGCGTTTGCACGCCTCTAATTAAATTATGCAATCTTTCGGTGTGGGAAGGAGATTGTGGTTTTATGAACCTAAATCTGATCTGAGAGTGGTTTTGGCTATAGTATTCGCCGTAATTCCTCAAATAACGCCACTTGCTCCACAAGCAGCTGGCGCAGCTTGTCCCGTCGAACGAAAACCTTGAACATGGCATTGCCAGAGCTGTTTAGGAATTGCACCGAACACGAACGGCGGCCATGAAATAGCCGATCGACCAAGACAATGCGCTCACAATTGCTGGCCTTGATGTGGCCCCCTATTGGGCTATCACCATGGATGTTGAAGTAACCATGGCTCGAAGTTCCAGGTGGCAGCGCGCCTTCGCATTCCAATACAATATCATCGGTATGAACGATGAAAAGTACTGAACCCCATTTTGTCATTTCAGCCCATAACGCCTCAAACCTGTCACCAGTCACGCAAACAGCTTGGCCTTCAGGCAGGCGTTGAAACACCTGCCACAGGCTTACCGCGCATTTTGTAGCGATCATTTCGAGAATACCATCGGGCTTTTCGGCCAGAGCCGCATCAATGCGAGATGAAATATCTGATTTCAATGGAACCACATTCATGCTGCGCGCGCTCCGGAGCTTTGCGTTGTTTGAATAGCTTCAAAGCCTTCAAAGCGCGGATGGCCGATGAACAGGCGAG
Source organism: Hyphomicrobiales bacterium (assembly GCA_025362535.1). Lineage (GTDB taxonomy): Bacteria > Pseudomonadota > Alphaproteobacteria > Rhizobiales > Aestuariivirgaceae > Aestuariivirga. The sequence goes on along the minus strand of JANYGE010000379.1, from coordinate 2,035 downwards.
GAGCACCTTGCCCGGCACGCGCATGAGCTTTGCGAAAAGCTTCTGATTTGGTCCAAGCTTCAAAGTTAGCTTTAGTCTCCCATACGGTGTGCGATGAATAAAGAATCTGCTCATCATTTTCGGGTCCGCGCAGCAGACTGAAGGAAACAAACCCCTCCATCTCATCAAGATAGCTTTCGCGGTTCAGCCACATGGCTTCAAATGCCGCAGCATTTTCCTTGGAAACTTCGAAACGGTTCATTGCAATATAGTTCATGAGTTTTCTCCTTGCTCAGTTGATTTTAAATTGGACGGGAACACTAAAAGTCATTTGGCCTTTGGCGATCGAATTCGGAAATGCCGGAAACGGGGCGGCATCGCGGGCCATGGCCAGCACCGCGCCATCAAGAAGTGGGTGACCTGCACCCTTTACAACACGCGCCGCTGTCAGCTTGCCAGCCGAAGAAATTGTGAATGTAAGTATAGCCGTGCCTTCGATGCCCTTGCTGCGTGCAGCAGAGGGATATTTCTTGGCGGCGCGCAGCCGTGCCAGAACCTTGCTGCCATAGCTCTGCTCCGCGGCTTTACCATCAGTTGAACGCGTATTGCCGACAGAGCCTCTCCCCACGGCCAAAGCTGCGACCTGCTTGCGTCGACCCGGCTCGGCGGTTTTTGCCTCAGGCTTTCGAACCTCAGTCTGGTGCGGTTTTTCTTTCACCTGTTTAAGCTTGATCGGTTTAAGAGTTGAGTGTTTTTGCAGTTGTTCTGATAGCTTGGGCTTTGCGTCTTCAATCTTGGGAATTTGAACTGGCATTTCTCGTGTCGTTGTGGGCTCGCTCTCCTCTTCAGTTTGAGGCTGCGGAATTGGTGGTGGCAAAGACGCCGTTTGAACGACAGGCTCTGGTTCGGTTTTTGGGATCGGAGCCTCTATGGTTTCTTGCGCCGGAGCAGACGGCATGACGGGAGCTGATTCCGCTTCGAGAAGCAGCTCCACTGCAATGGCGGGCACATCCTCGGTTGAAGGCTCATGATGAATTTCGGCACTCACCGAAACAAATGCCGCAGCCAAACCATGTACAACAAGAGACATCGCAATACCGCGTATAGAAATCATGGCCGGGCACCACTCTGCTTTGGCGTTGCCATCAAACCAATGCGGGAAAATCCATTTTCGTTCAGGGTGCTCATCACAAACATAATGTCTTCGTACGTCACTGTGCGGTCCGCCCGTATGCGCACCCTTTGCTTGCGTGCATCATCGCCCAGCGCGGTCAGTGCTGCAGCAAGATTGCCTTTTTCAATCTGCACATCATCAAGATTGATAAGGCCACCTGCGGCGATGATGACATTGAGAGGCTTCTGTTCAGCTTCGAGTTCGTTAAGCGAGGCTTGAGGCAGATCAACCGGAATGCCAACAGTCATGAGCGGGGCCGACACCATGAAAATAATCAACAGAACCAACATCACATCAACCATAGGTGTGACGTTGATTTCACTTTCAAGCTTTGCCCGGCGTGGCTGAAACCCACTGCCAAACCCGCCATCATGACTTTGCATTCTCATGATGATTTTGCATCCAGCGCTTGTTGCCGCGCGACGCGGATCAATATCTCATGGCCAAGCCCTTCAAGGGTTTGCATGGAGGTGCTGACGGATAGATTTAATCGATTGTAAAAAACTGCAGCAGGGATCGCTGCGAAAAGCCCGATGGCTGTGGCAAGCAGAGCCTCAGCAATGCCGGGCGCAACAATAGCAAGGCTCGTATTTTTGCTGTCGGCGATTGCAGAAAAACTATTGATGATGCCCCAAACGGTTCCAAACAGGCCAACGAAGGGCGCTGTTGATGCAACCGATGCCAGAACAGAAAGACCCCTATCTCGTTTGCGCATAACTTCAGCAAGTTCGAGCGCAATGCGACTGGAAATTTGATCTCGCAAATTGCCATGGGGTGAAGCTTTCGCGGATTCGGCTATCACATTTTTAAGAAGTGAAGCAGCAGCACTCTTAATGTTCAAATAATTTGAATCTGCACGAAACAATCGTAAAAACTTCCGAT
>JANYGE010000045.1 GCA_025362535.1 Hyphomicrobiales bacterium | reverse complement strand
TGCGGGCCTCGTAAAAACCAAAGGCACCATCCGAGACGTTGCCTATTATGGCGATACCAGCCACATTGTTGCTGATATTGGCGAAGGTCTGGATCTGTCGATCAACGTGCAAAACAATTCCCGCACCGGAGGTTCTGGTGTGGAGCGTGGCCAAAAAGTCTGGGTGCATTTCGACCCAGCCGATGCGCTGCTTTTAACGGAGTAATTTAAATGGCCCTTGAAATGGATAAGCTCGGACGCACACCGGGCGATGAGGCTTTTCGCCGTGAGAGCCTAAAAGGCACCAATTGGGAAGCCACCTATGCAGGCGCACTCTCCTTCATGCGCCGCAAATATACACGTGATTTGTTGGGCGTTGATATCGCCATAACGGGCGTACCTTTCGATCAAGCCGTATCACATCGCTCCGGCACCCGCATGGGCCCAGAAGGCATCAGGCGCGCTTCGGCTGAAAACGCTTGGGGACCATTCTGGCCATGGAATTTTGATCCGTTTGATACGCTTGCCGTCACCGACTATGGCGATTGCTTTTTCGATTGGGGCAAGAAAGAAAACTTCCCTGAAACATTGGAAAAACACGCAAGCGAAATCATTGCTTCTGGCGCTGAAATGATTGCCCTAGGTGGCGATCATTATGTGAGCTATCCCATTCTGAAAGCCCATTACAAAAAACATGGGCCGCTGGCACTGGTGCATTTTGATGCCCATCGCGATGTGGAAATTGACAATGGTGGCCGCATCGATCACGGCACTATGTTTGGCTATGCCGTGAAAGAAGGTCTGATTGATCCGGAAAAATCTGTGCAAATCGGTATCCGCACCACCTTCACGGGCGAGACCACCATGGGTTTCCGCATCATCTATGCCGATGAAGTGCATGATAAATCCACCGCTGATATTGTGAGCATTATCGAAAAGAAAGTAGGCAAGCAAAAAGCCTATCTGACTTTTGATATTGACTGCCTCGACCCTTCAGCAGCCCCCGGCACTGGAACGCCAATCCCCGGCGGCCTCACCTATCATCAAGCCGCATCAATCATCCGTAAACTAACGAACATCAATTTCGTTGGCATGGATATGGTTGAAGTGTCACCACCTTATGACCATGCGGAGCTCACATCGGGTGCCGCGTCGTCGCTGATCATGGAATATATCTGCCTGCGGGCTTATCAAAAAGGCGCGCGTGGTGCGGTGATGGGGAAGTAATTACTTCTCCTCACCCCTTTAGGGGAGAGGGACGCTCGCATCAACGAGCAGAGTGAGAGGCCCCTTAACTGATCGCATCCTTAACCCGGTAATACATCATGGCCGCCACCAGCAGTGGCATGCGCAGGGCTCCGCCGGGGAAAGGCAAGTGCTTCACGCGCGCCAAAAGATCAAAGCGCTCGGCGGTTCCCATCACGCATTCGGCCATCAGCTTGCCATACATATTGGCCAGCGCCACACCTTGGCCGGAATAGCCATGGGCATAATAAACCGTAGGGCTAAGCCGCCCACAATCGGGAATGCGGTTTGATGTGATTGCGATATTGCCACCCCAAGCATAATCAATTTTCACATCTTTGAGCTGCGGGAAAACCGCCGTCATGCGCGGACGCATATATTCACCAAGCGCAGGAGGTGTGACGCCAGAATAACTGGCACGACCGCCAAACAACATGCGGTGGTCCTTCGAGCGGCGATAATAATCGACGATGAAATTGGTGTTGGCCACGGCCTCATTATCGGCAATCAATGCTTTGGCCTGGTTTTCGCCCAAGGGTTCTGTGGCAATAATGTAACTGGCCACCGGCATCACCCGGCCATAAAGCGGCTTCACCACTTTGCCCAAATAGGCATTGCCGCCAATGATCATAAATTTGGCTGAGACTTTGCCCTTGGCCGTGCGGGCCCAAGGCTTCGCACCTGTATCCAACTCAAGAGCCGCTGAATTTTCGTGAATAATGGCACCCGCTTTGAGAGCGGCATCGGCCAGCCCCAAGCAATAATTCAGCGGGTGAAAATGCCCGGCATGTTGCTCGCGCAAGGCACCGTGATAAATCGTGGTTCCTAACTTGGTTTCAAGCTCAGCTTTGGTCAGCAGCGTGTTGCCGCCATATCCCAACTCTTCATATTCTTGCGCCCAAGCTTGCAGCTCAGCAAATTGATGCGGCTTAGGAATGCAATGCATATAACCCCACTCAACATCACAATCGATTTTGTGTTTGGCAATGCGGTCAATCAAAAGCTTTTTTGCTTCCTCAGAAATATCAAAAGCCTTCTTCGCGTCAGCCTTGCCCAATTGGGCTATGATCTTGCCTTGGCCAGATGAAAAGCCCGTGCAAATCTGCCCGCCATTGCGCCCCGATGCCCCCCAGCCAATCGTCTCAGCCTCAAGCACCACAACCTTATAGCCAGCCTGCGCCAGCTCCAATGCAGCGGAAAGGCCGGTATAGCCAGCACCAATCACGCAGACATCGGCGCTGACATCGCCCTGCAACTCCGTGCCCGTTACGGTGCGATTTGTGGTGGCTTGATAATATGAGTTTATTTTCATCCAAGCTTGATAGCCGCCCCCCTTCCTAAAGGTCAATAAGAAGAGCTAAACTGCGCGGGCAAATCAACCAGCAGGGTGTCATGAGCCAATCTAAATTCGAAGACTTCATATCTACAAATCACATTAGCGAGGTCGAATGCCTCGTCGCCGATATGTCCGGCACCGCGCGTGGAAAGATTTTACCACCGAAAAAATTTCTCTCCGGTAATAAGTCCAAGGGCCTGCGTGTGCCTGAAGAAGTGTTCACTCTCACCATCAATGGCCGCTTTGTATCAGACACTGAAGCGGTGAGCGACAGCGCCATTGATATTTACATGCAGCCGGATGTGAACACCATTCGCTTTGTGCCGTGGTATAAGGAACCCACAGCGCAAGTGATCTGCGATGCTTTCCATCTTGATGATAAGCCCGTTACGATATCTCCGCGCAATGTGTTGAAGCGGGTTTTGCAGCTTTATAAAGATAAGGGCTGGAAGCCGATCGTGGCACCCGAACTAGAATTCTATTTGGTGAAGAAAAATTTCGATTCTGATTATCCGCTGGAAGCGGCGGTGGGCAGATCTGGCCGCAAAGAATCCGGTGGCCAAGCTTACGGCATTGATGCCGCCAATGATTTTGACCCCATCGTGGAGGATATTTACGATTGGTGCGAAGCCCAGGAATTGGATGTTGATACACTCAGCCATGAAGCAGGCCCCGCGCAGTTGGAAATTAACTTCAACCATGGTGATCCTCTGGAATTGGCTGATCAGGTTTTTCTGTTCAAACGCACAGTGCGCCAAGCAGCGTTGAAGCATGATGTCTATGCCACCTTCATGGCAAAGCCGCATGAAAATGAACCGGGCTCTTCGATGCATATTCATCAATCGGTTTTAGACATTAAAACGGGCCAGAATATTTTCGCTGGAAAAGATGGGTCGCATTCAAAGTTATTCCTCAATCATATCGGCGGTTTGCAGCGTTATCTTGCGGCAGCACTTCCGCTCTTAGCGCCCAACGTAAATTCATATCGCCGCTTGGTGCCGGAGTCTGATGCGCCAACTAATGTGCATTGGGCCATTGATAACCGCACCGTAAGTTTGCGTGTGCCATCGTCTGACCCCAATAATCTGCGCGTGGAAAATCGTGTAGCCGGTGCCGACACCAACCCCTATCTGGCCTTCGCAGCCTCGTTGGCTTGTGGCTATTTGGGGATGATCGAAAAGCTGAAACCATCTGATCCCGTAACAGGCTCAGCCTATCGCTATGCCCACACATTGCCGATCAGCCTTGATGAGGCGCTGGATAAGTTGAGCTACACAAAAGCTCTGCGCATGGTTTTGGGCGAACAGTTTTCTGAGGCTTACCGCGATGTGAAATATCAAGAGATGCAACATTATCGTCGCGTGATCAGTTCATGGGAACGTGAGTTTTTATTGCTGAACGTTTAGCACATGGAATTATGTAAGGCTTTTGCGCTATGCTGCAATTGAGTCGAATTAACGGAGTGCGCATGCGCTTATTATCTCGAATTCTACTGGTTTTCTGCTTCTGTTTTGCATCCCATGCAGGGGCGCAAGATGCCAGTGCCGTGCGTTCGTCGATCCAAAACTTACTCACCAGCGGGCAGCGCTTGGCATTGCCGTTAGAGCGCATTAAGCCCGCCCTTATCGCTCACTATGTCAACAATGGTGGCAGCGTCTATTGGGTCGGCACAGGCCGCATGGATAGGTTTATCCAACGGGTGAAAAACGCCACCTATGACGGGCTTAACCCGCAAGATTATCCACTCGATAATCTCATCTCGATCCGCGATCAGCTGAATGTCAATGATCCGCAAGCTGCAGCTCAAGCGGAACTTTATTACTCGTCATTCTTTGTGGCCTATGCGGCGGATTTGAAAATCGGCCGGGTTACCCCGCAAAAGGTTGATCCTAATCTTTTCCGCAATCGCAAGACGATTGATGTGCAGCGGGTGCTCACTGATCTTAAGAAGCAAGCGGACCCCGATAAATTTCTGGCCTCTTTTGAACCGCGCAACACCCATTACCAAGCCTTGAAAAAAATGCTGAAGGTCTACACGCAGGTGATCGACGAAGGCGTTGATTGGCCAGTGATTGGCCAAGGTGCAACTTTAAAACCCGGTGACCGTGACCCGCGGATCGTTGGTATTCGCCAGTTGCTTTCTATTACTGGAGACTTTGAATGGGCTGACAATAATTCACCTGTTTATGATCAGAACCTTGCCATCGCGGTGCGCCGCTTCCAAGTGCGCCATGGTCTGGAAGCCAAGGGCCTGCTTGGCAAGCAATCTATTGTGGCCATGAATATTTCTCCACAAGAGCGTCAACGCCAAATTATTTTGAATATGGAACGCTGGCGCTGGATGCCGGATAATCTTGGCGATGAACACTTCCTGATCAATATAGCTGGATTTGAACTGCAGCATTGGCAATCCAACACCATCATTGACCGCATGAATGTGGTTGTGGGTGCCGTGGCCACGCAGACGCCGGAATTTTCCGGTGAAATGCAATATATTGAGCTCAATCCCTATTGGACTGTGCCTTACACCATTGCCACCAAGGAAATGCTACCGAAACTGCAGGCTGACCCTTATCACTATGCCGAAGACTTTGAAGTTTTCGCTGGAGGCAAACTGGCCACCTGGGGCTCGATCAATTGGGCGTCTTACGGCAGCGGCTCATTTCCCTTCACCTTTCGCCAGAAACCCGGCCCCAAAAATGCTTTGGGCAAAGTAAAATTTATGCTGCCCAATAAATTTAACATTTATCTGCATGACACGCCAGCCAAAGACAAATTCGCCAACAGCACGCGCGCCTTCAGTCACGGTTGCATACGCCTGTCGCGCCCCGGCGATCTTGCTTATGCGCTGCTCGAACGCACAGGCATGGATAAAAGTGCTGTTGATGCAATTTGGGCTGGTGGAGAAAATACCCGGGTGAATTTGCCAAAGCCAATCCCTGTGCATCTCATTTATGCCACGGCATTTTCGAGCGACAATGGCATCGAATTTCGCACTGACGTTTATGGTCGCGACAAGAAGCTTTATGCGGCGCTGTTTGGCAGGGCAGGGAGTTAAGCTTCTTCTTTAGGTCAAGGACTTCAGCACCCCATTCGCCGAAAGAGCGACTTTGCTCGATTTTACATGCAGCACTGCCGCACCTTGTGACGCCAAGAATGCAGCAACAACAGTTTCTACATCGTCGCCCAACTGTAGCGTAAAAGCCTCAGCCCCAAAGGAGCGCGCCCAAGCTGCAAAATCAGGGCTCTTCATCGTCGTACCGGATACCCGACCTGGGAAATGCCTTTCCTGATGGCTGCGGATGGTGCCGTAAATACCATTGTCGGAAATGACAATTTTTGGTGAAAGGCCATAAGACATTGCCGTTGCCAGTTCTTGGCCCGTCATCAAGGCTCCACCGTCACCCACAAAACAAATCGCCATGCGTGACGGCATTTGCAATTGTGCTGCAACGGCCGCGGGAACACCAAAGCCCATGGCTCCAACTACGCCACCCAACAGAATATTCTTCGGTGTCATCAGCCAATGCCGATGCGCCCATGTGGTCATGTTTCCGGCATCCATGGTGATGATCGCGTCGACGGGCGCAAGCTTAGCCAGAGCCAGCGTGACCAAACCAAAATCAACCCCATCAGAAGGTTCGGGCGAGGTGAACTTCTGCGAAGCAGCAGTCACCTCATGTAAGCCTGAAACCCAGCGTTCACGTGAAGCGTTCACCACGCGGGCTGATTGCGCCAATCCATTCAACAATGAAACCGGATCAGCCACCAAACCCATATCAGCACGCGTGACCCGCCCAATAGGCCCGCCATCAGGATAGATATGGATCAAGGTTTGCGCTGGTGCAGGTGCGCGTGGCAAAGTGAAGCCCAGTGAAGCCACATCGCCAAGGCGCGTGCCCACTGCAATAATCAAATCTGCTTCGGCCAAAGCTTTGCGCTGCGAAGCCAAGGTTCCGAAATTCAAATGTCCGGCAAAAAGTTCTGACCCGTTATCGAACACATCCTGATTTTTCCAAGTCACAGCCACGGGCACGCGTTGTGCTGAAGCAAAACGGCGCAGCGCTTCCGCGCCAGCAGAACCCCGCATCACACCACCCGCGATGAGCAGAGGCCGCTCGGCCTGATCGATCAATTCTTGCACGCGCTCAATATCAGATTGCGCCGTGTGGACTTTCGCCAGTGGATAAACCAGTGGCTCAACCTCAGCCACATCATCAGAGAGCATATCTTCCGGCAAAGCCAAAACCACCGGCCCCGGAACCCCTTCAGCGGCCAGACGCAGCGCACGCGGCATCAATTCAGACAGGCGATTGCCCTCTTGAACTTCATAAACCGCCTTGGCCATGCCGCCAAAAAATTGGCCATAATCTACTTCCTGAAACACCGCCCGCGTGCGTTCATCGCGCGCCACTTGGCCGATGAGCAGCAGAACCGGCACGGCATCTTGCTCGGCCATGTGAATGGCAATGGAGGCATTGGTAGCACCCGGCCCACGGCTGACGAGGAACACGGCAGGTTTCCCTGTAAGTTTGGCTTCAGCCACGGCCATAAAGCCTGCCCCACCTTCATGTCGGCAGACAATAACCTCAATTCCGCTCTCATAAAACGCATCAAGCAGCGCCAAATAGCTTTCGCCCGGAACGCAATAGACACGCTGCACGCCATGCGCTTTTAAACTTTCAACAATAACTTCTGCCGCCCGCATGAAACACCCTTGGAAAAATTAATCCGCATATGTCTCATGCCAAGAAGCAATAGATTTGTCGAGGCTCGGCTATTTCGGCAAGTTTTCCATCGCCGTGCGGGCCGCCATAACACCGCCCGCAATTGCCTTCTTATACCACTCCGCAGCTTTGGCAGGCTCTGGCTGCAGGCCTTGCACATTCAGAGCCGCAAAGATTTTGGGGTCATAAGTGCGCCCAACACCATAAGCGCCCTTGGCATCGCCCAGCTCATTTGCCCGCAAATAGAACTGGCGCGCCGAAGCAAGATCACCACTGTTCAGCAAGCCATCGCCCTTGGTAATCAAACTGGCGGCTTCCGGATTAACGGGAGTTGCCAGCGCTGGGGTTATAATCGCAGTGTCTGGCATAGCATTGGCAGGCGCAATCGTAGCTGCAACATTTGGCGCTGATGGATTGGCAATCGCCACCGTCATGGCCTTTACGGGTGCCGCTAATACGCCCGTTTTTTCTTCTACAGCAGCAATTTCAACATCAAACTGCGGCGCATCCATTTGTGGTACCACAAGTTTAACACCAGCAATATCTTCCGGCTTCAACAACCAATTGCCCTTGGTGGTTTCGATTCCAGCCGTGAGATAAGAAGCTTCCGGCAGGCCCATCACGCGCAGTGAAATTGGCGCTTCACCTTCTGCAGCTTGTGCATTCAACAGAAGCGGAATTTGGCTATTAAGATTTCCGCTCACATCAGAAACGTCAAGCGTGGCAACCGCAACTGGCTTTTTGTGAATGACCGTTTCAGTGCTGACGGCGCGCTTTGCTGCCTGTAACGCAGAGAGCCCAGCTATGCTGGCCTGCACGCTGTTAAGTCCAGAAGAAACGCGAGCAGAAATCATATCCATATTCACCACGGCAAGGCCAGCTCCGCCTCCCACCAACAATGCCGTAAGCCCAAGGCCTGCCATCCTCAGCCACGG
>JANYGE010000239.1 GCA_025362535.1 Hyphomicrobiales bacterium | reverse complement strand
CGCCTTATCAATACGGCCGATGAGGAACACGTGGTTTCGGTCGAGCGGATTAGTGAAGATGAAGGCGATGAGGGCGAGGCATAGGCTATCTCACACAAATCGTCTTCAGCGCTTGCCACTCATCGGGCGTTAATGCAGGCACGGCAACTTGCCCAGCGGGCAGGGGGGTGATTTCTTTGATGCGCTCTTCGGTGCCGGGATGCGTGGAGAAGAGATTCCCCAAAGCTTTGAACGTGGAGCTGCTGCCTTTCATATCACCTTGAATCTTCAAGATTTTTTCAAAAAATACTTTCAACCCCATAGGGTCAATCGATGCTTTGACCATGGTTTCGCGGGCATAGGCGTCAGCTTCTGCCTCAGCGCTGCGCGAGTATGTAAGGATCGTTGCGAGCAGAGCCGCGTTGGTTGTGGTGTTGCCACCATTGGAACCGGTAAAAATGCTGGCCAAAACTTGCATGCCAGTGAGGCGCACCAATTGCGCTTCAGGGTGCAGGTGATAGACATGGCCGATTTCGTGGGCCAACACGCCTGCCACTTCTTCAGGAGCATCGGCTTTTTCGATCAGCTCGCGTGTCATAATTATATTGCCGCCCGCCACAGCGAAGGCATTCAGAATGGGCACATCATAAATATGCACGCTGATTGGTGGCATGTCAGGTGCGCCCTGCGCGAGATTGTCGATCATGGTGCTCAACGCCGCATCGCCTTTTGGCGTGCTGCAGATACGCGCACCTTCGACCACTGCCGTTTCCATCTGGCGGCCCACACGGTTCCGCCAATCATTGGGGAGTATCTTGGCAATACGGTCCGGCAACAAAGCCATGCAGATGTAAGTTATGGTTGCCACGGCAACGAGGCCACCAATGATCCAACCGAAAACATGGCTGATATCGGCCCAAGAATATCCCCCTTTCAAATGTGAGGAACTGGCAACCAAAGTTTTGATGAAAGCCTCATCGCGCAGAATGAGGCGTGCGCCAGGCCTTTCGACATGGGTTAAGCGGAAAGGTTGACCGGGGGATGGGGGATCCAGTGGATAGAGACCATTTAGGGACCATCTGGTTGGCGATACATCGGTGCCAGAGAACAGCAAATCTGTGCCGTTCATGTCGAGAGTCACTGGATGGTCTTTGGCTGATTGACCATCGAAATAATTTGCGCTGACGGCCATCACCACGCTCCTAAGTCAAACGCATCTGCCAGACCTTCACCGCGTTTTGGCATAGCAGCGGTGGATTGCTGAATGCGGCTTATGTCAATGGCCCCTTCCAAACTCAAGCGGTCCACCAAATAGCGCAAGTTACGTTGAATAATGAAAGGCCGGGCAATGCTTAAGGTAAAAACAAAAAGCAATATATTGCTGATGGTGAGCCAAACCATGCTCCACGGTCTGGCATTGAGGCTGAATTGCGCACCGTCAAAGCTTGTATAGTTTGCGAAGGTGCGAATTTCTTTGGCGCTGTAAACTGCCCAGAGCACGGGGATAACAACGAAAAATGACAGTAATCCAGCTGCAATGAATAAAACGATTATGCCGATTAAGTAGTGTTGGCGTTCGGTGGGTGTCGATTCGCCGGTTTGACCATTGAAAAAATCAAAGAGCGCTCTGAGTTCGCTGCCAAACCAAGTGATGGCCTCATAAGAAATGAAGGCCGTGATGCCTATTACAAAAGCTCCAGTGAGGAACCAACACAGGGCGTAAGTGGGATAAAGCGGGCCAGCTCGGCCTCTAAATTTAAAGGCAGCATCGCCAAACCGCATATCATTGGTGATCTGCTCTTGCAGCACTGTGTCCATTACAGGTGTGGCCCAGCCGAAAGAAAACAATCTGGCTAACATGGAGCCGAAATACGCGAGGCTATAAACCATAGCGGAACCCGCCATGGTGCCGCGAATGCCGCGCCATTGGGTGCGCGAAAGCTGGTATTTGCGTTGCTTATAAATCGCAAAGCCCCATAGAAAATAAACGGCAAATGCAAATAACAAACCGAAGCCTGTTGTCACCGGATGGGTTTCACCAAGCGAGAGCTGCAGGCCTTTTAAAATCACGATATAGGGCAGAATGAACAGGCCGAACACCATCAGGAAGCCGCGAAACAGCTCGCCACCCGTGCCCGTATATTCCAAGGGTTCACCGTTAATATGGATGCAGCTCCATATATGTTTGCGCGTATTGGCTTTGGCCCAAAACCGATAAATCGTAAGGGTTACAATGCCGAGGAAGAAGTTCAGCAGCGCTATTTTCAGGAGACCTGGGCGTGGCACATATTTAAAACTGAGAGTTTCGGGCGGATTTATTGGGGGCGCTGTCATTGCTTCAAACTCGCATAGAGGCAGATTTTTGAAAACACTTATCTTCGGTCAGCATCAATTTTGTTGCAACTTTGCCACAGTCACAAGAATTGTGATTTTGACCATTTTGCGCCCCGCCTTGAGCCATGATCTGCCGCAATTGCCAAGTAACTGAGGAATATGGACTTATCCGGCGCATGCGGTTGTGGCGGTTAGCACTTTTTTTAAAATTTGATTGTAGGTTTTCGTGTCACAGGTTCAACGCAGAGAGGGTCGGCCAAGGGTGAATGCTTCGCCGATTATTTTTGTTTTGCGTATTGTGGCTGTTTTCGTTGCTGTGATGATGTCGGGATATTCCACGCAGGCTGTTGCCGATGACAGTGATGGTGGGTTCTTTTCTTATTTTCCTGCACCTCCCAAAATTCGCATGCCGAGCATCGATATCGTTCCGTTTTGGACCGATGATTTCAAAACTGCGAAAAAAGCTTACAACAGAGGCAATTATGAGAAGGCACTGAAATATTTTAATCAGGCCTCTGATGATGGCAATTTTATTGCGGATTGGTATTTGGGCCATATGTATCGGCTTGGTCGCGGGGTGCCGATGGATCAGGCGGTGGCCTATTCCTATTATAGCCGTGTGGCTGAAAATTTTGATGCGGAAGAGCCCGATAAGAATCGCTTGCGGGTGACAGTGGATAGCCAGCTGCAACTTGCTAACTATCAACGGACCGGAATTCCAAATGCTAATCTCAAAGCCAATCCACAATTGGCGGCGCGCACCTTCTTGCGGCTTGCCACAGCCTATGCCCATCCCGGAGCGCTTTATGCTTTGGGTGTGATGAGCATAGAAGGCGAGGGCATGAAGAAAAATCCGCAGCAAGGTTTGAAGTGGTTAAATGCGGCCGTGCGTAAGCATAGCCCCGAGGCCGCAGCTTATTTGGCCGAACTTTATGTGGCTGGCAAAGTTGTGCGGTTTGATGAAACACGGGCTCTCATGTGGTATATTATTGCAGCGGATGCAGCCCCTGCCGGTGAATATCCGATGATTTCTGCGCGGATGAATGAGTTGCGGTTTGGGGCGACACAGGAAACCAGAATTGAAGCCGAAGCGCGCGCCAGGGTGTGGGCTGAGGAAAATCCTGCACCTTCGGAATAAGCCAAGCTGGATGAAACTTGCAAGTTGATGGGGGTTGGGGCAAGCAAGTGCAATGAGTGAGAAACCTGAAATTCTTAAGCCGCTGCCCGTGCGCACTTCCATGTTATCGCGGTTGCGGACCTATTTTTTCACTGGATTGGTGATCACAGCGCCTGCGGCCATCACAATCTGGGCCACCCTTTGGGTGATCAGTTCCTTTGATGGTTTGGTGAAGCCGCTTATTCCTTTCGCCTATAATCCCGATAATTATTTGCCGTTTAAGATTCCTGGGTATGGGCTGGTTTTTGCGCTGGCGTTCATCACTGTTATCGGTGCACTGGGTGCCAATCTTGTTGGGCGCACGCTGCTTGGCTGGTGGGATAAATTATTGAATCGCACCCCAATTGTGCGGTCGATTTACAAAGGCTCAAAGCAGATTTTCGAGACGATATTTTCCGAGAAGGGTTCGTCTTTTAAACAGGTGTGCTTGGTAGAATGGCCGCGCAAAGGCACATGGTCGATTGGGTTTATCTCGCGCGATGTTGATGGCGGCACGATTGGTTTGGAAAAAGGCCGAAGAATGTATTCGGTTTATGTTTCAACCACGCCCAACCCCACATCAGGCTATGTGTTTTTCGTTGATGTGACAGAAGTCAAGATTCTCACGATGAGTGTTGAGGATGGCTTGAAGCTGGTGATTTCAATGGGCTTGGTTTTTCCTGATGCGCCTTTGAGTGCAGAAGCCGAATTGTTGGTGGCAAAGCCTGTAATGAAACCTAGCCGGAAGACAAAAGCTTAATCGCTTCATCGCGCTCAAATAAATAGAGCAGCGTGCGCAAGGCTTCGCCACGCGGTGTGGTGAGTTTGGGATCGCGCGATAAGATCAGCCCGGCATCATCGCGGGCGGTGGCGAGAAGATCGCCATGTAAGGTTAAGTCAGCCAGCCGAAACAGCGGCAGGCCGGATTGTTGCGTGCCCAGCATTTCGCCAGCCCCGCGCAATTTTAAATCTTCCTCGGCAATGCGAAAGCCATCCTCAGTTTCGCGCATGATGGCAAGGCGCGATTTTGCTACTTGGCCAAGGGGTTCCTGATAGAGCAGCAAACAGCTGGATTTTGCAAACCCGCGCCCCACGCGGCCGCGCAATTGATGAAGCTGGGCTAAACCAAAGCGCTCGGCATTTTCGATGATCATAATGCTGGCTTCCGGCACATCTACGCCCACTTCAATCACCGTTGTGGAGACCAGAATGGAGAGTGCGCCTGATTTGAACTTGGCCATCACCTCATCTTTTTCGGCACCCTTCAAGCGGCCATGGATGAGGCCCACGTGATGGGGGAATTCTGCGCTGAGGGCCTCAAAGCGTTTCTCGGCATTGGCGAGATCAACGAATTCACTTTCTTCCACCAAGGGGCAAACCCAATAGGCGCGCGCTCCTGACGCCAAGCTGCGGTGCAGGCCTGCCACCACATCATCAAGCCGTGCAGTGGGAAGAACCCGCGTGTCGATGGGCAATCGACCTGCCGGCTTTTCAGTGAGCCTCGACACATCCATATCGCCATACACTGTGAGGGCCAGAGTGCGGGGGATGGGTGTTGCGGTCATCACCAGTAAATCGGTCTGATATGATTTGGCTTGCAGGGCCAAGCGCTGGTGCACGCCGAAGCGATGTTGCTCGTCAATCACCACCAAACCCAGATCACGGAAGGCAACACCATCTTGAAACAGGGCGTGGGTGCCGATGAGAATATCAATCTCTCCCGCCTCTAAAGCCGCTAAAATCTCGTCACGGGGCCTGCCTTTTTCTCGGCCCGTAAGAATGGTCACACGCAAGCCTGTGCCCTCAATCAGTTTGGAAAGACTAGTGAGATGTTGCCGTGCGAGGATTTCGGTGGGCACCATTAAAGCGCCTTGAAAACCACTTTCCACGGCGGCGGCCAAGGCTAAAAGTGCGACCACAGTTTTTCCAGAACCCACATCGCCCTGCAAAAGCCTGATCATGCGGTGGTTGGAGCCCATATCATGTAAAATTTCAGAAATTGAATTTTTCTGAGCATTTGTAAGGCTATAGGGAAGATTTGTGATAATTTGGTTGCGCAGTTTTCCGGTGCCAGCCATAGGCCTGCCGCTGGCCCGCTTCATTTGATTGCGTACCAAGGAAAGCGCCAATTGATTGGCGAGCAACTCATCATAGGCAAGCCGCATACGATTAATGCCATCGGCAGCGAGCACTGTGGGCTCCGGTGGGCTGTGGATGGTGGCGAGGGCCGCGTTGAAGCTGGGCCAATTTTGGCGCTGCAACCAAGTCTGGTCCTGCCATTCCGGCAATAAAGGCAATTTGGCCAAAGCCGCCCCAGCAGATTTATGCAGCACTTTTGACGTGATGCCAGCGGTGAGCGGATAGACGGGTTCGAGTAGTGGCATCTTATCCAGATCTTCCGCGCTGAGCACATAATCCGGATGGGTCATTTTAGCTTCGGCTCTGAACCAACTGATTTCACCCGAAATGAAGCGCCTCTCACCTGTTGGATAATGGCGCAGAAGCTGATCAGCATAGGTGGTGAAGAACACCAATGTCATCGTGCCGGTGTCGTCAAAGGCTTCAATGCGG
>JANYGE010000216.1 GCA_025362535.1 Hyphomicrobiales bacterium | reverse complement strand
GGTCGCCTCGGAGCCAAAGCATGAAGATCACGGTCATGGGGCAGGGCGCTTGGGGCCAGGCTTTGGCTTCTATTGAGCGTAAAGCTGGGCATGATGTTGCCCTCTGGTCACGCCATTCCAGACCAATGGATAAAAGTGATGTGGTTATCCTAGCAATTCCAGCACAAGCCCTGCGCTTGGTTTTGCCAGCCGTCAATTCAACCGTCATCGTATCTGCCGCCAAAGGCATCGAACGTGGCAGCGGAATGACTATGGCCGAAGTTGTTCATGCCGAATTACCATCGCATAAATTTTACGCGCTCTCTGGCCCAAGTTTTGCGGCAGATGTTCTGGCGGGTCTGCCCACAGCCATCACAATGGCTGGGCGCGATTTAGGGGTCACAGCAAAACTGGCTGCAGAATTATCTCTGCCCACTTTTCGAATTTACGCTTCCGATGACGTGATGGGTGTTGAATTGGGTGGAGCTTTAAAGAACGTTCTAGCCATTGCTTGTGGTGTGGCTGATGGACGAGGCCTTGGCGAAAGTGCGAGAGCCAGTCTGATTACACGCGGCTTTGCTGAGCTTGCACGCTTTGCCCAAAAGCGCGGGGCCCGCCCAGAAACACTTATGGGCCTTTCTGGCTTGGGTGATCTATTACTCACGTGTTCAAGTACCAAATCGCGCAATTACGCCTTCGGGCTAGCGCTGGGAAAAGGCATAGATGCCCAACAAGCCCTTGCACAATCCACTGGTGTAGTCGAAGGGGCTCACACCGCTCGCATTGCAGCAAAGATTGCGGCTCAGCATCATGTGGACATGCCCATTATCAACGCTGTAAATTCGATCATTGACGGCAGCTCAAATCCAGATGAAGAGATTGCCAAATTACTCGCCCGCCCCCTGGGTGTTGAAAACAAATAGAGGATCACACATGCTTTATGCTTTGCTCTGCACCGATAAATCCAACAGTTTAGCATTGCGCATGAGCGTACGCCCAGATCATCTGGCCTATCTCGCAAGCCTTGATACCAAGTTGAAAGCAGCGGGTCCATTTCTTGATGAGGCCGGGAATCCGAATGGCAGTCTGGTGATTATTGATGCCGCTGATCGCAGTGAAGCTGAAAAAATGGCAGCAGCCGATCCTTATGCGATTGCTGGTCTCTTTGCAGCAGTCGACATTAAACCTTGGCGCTGGGCACTCAAGAATCCAGAGGCGGCATAATGGCCTATTGGCTCTTTAAGTCTGAACCCGATGTGTTTTCATTCGCTCAACTCATGGCCAAAGGGGCAAAAGGTGAAGAGTGGACCGGCATCAGAAATTATCAAGCCCGCAACAATATGCGGATGATGAAGATAGGCGATAAAGGCTTCTTCTATCATTCCAATATCGGTAAAGCTGTGGTTGGTGTGGTGGAGGTTTGCAAACTCATCCACCCCGACTCAACCGCCGACAAGCCCGCTTGGGAATGCGTCGATATTCGTGGTCTCGTCGTCATGCCACGTGAAATCACATTGGAAGAAATTAAGGCGGATGCGCGCTTAAGCGAAATGATTTTGGTCAAAAACTCCAGACTTTCGGTGCAGCCCGTATTGCCGGAAGAGTGGAAAATAATTTGTGAATTGGGTGGGGTAAAACTCCCGCCAAAGTTCGCGTGAACCACGCCGCATTCATTCGCGAAAACACCAACATACTTACGCTGCCTCTCGTGCCGGAAATTAAGCTCCATCTCGCCCACGAAGCCTTACCAATCTGGCAAAAGACTGAAGAAGAACTTGGTGAAATTGGCTTGCCACCCCCCTTTTGGGCCTTTGCTTGGGCGGGTGGCCAAGCCTTGGCGCGTTACATTTTAGATAATCCCGCACTTGTCAAAAATAAAAGCATAATTGATATCGCATCGGGCTCTGGTCTTGTGGCGATTGCGGCGATGAAAGCCGGGGCGGTATCTGCTTTAGCAGCAGACTTAGACGCTTTTTCGATTGCGGCCATTGCTCTTAATGCGGACTTGAATGCTGTGCTTCTCACTACGACAGCAGAAAATCTATTGGTGACCACTCCGCCAAACGTCGATGTGATTTTGGTCGGTGATCTGTTTTATGAAAAACACGTAGCCGAGCTTTGTCTTGCGTGGCTGCAACAGGCTAAAAATTGTGAAATCCTCATCGGCGATCCTGGCCGCAGCTATTTGCCCAAAAACGCACTTATAAAA
>JANYGE010000211.1 GCA_025362535.1 Hyphomicrobiales bacterium | reverse complement strand
GCTGGCGGGTCAGGAAAATTTTGACGAGGCCTTGCGTGTCCTGGGTGATGGCCTGAAGATTAACGACAAGCACGTTCCCTTTCTCATCGATGCGGCGCGGATTCAGGTTGAAAAGGTAAATTACCAACCAGCCGAGCAGGCCTGCAAACTGGCGCTTGCGCAGGATCCCGACAATTACGAAGCCATGGCAATTCTAGGCCGAATTTATCAAGAGACCGACCGGATGGAAGAGGCCGCCGAGCTCTTGATAAAGGCTGTCAAACTCAAGCCTGAAGCCGTCGAGGCGGGCAATCTTCTGGCTTCGGTTTTCAAGGCGCTTGGGCGTCTTGACGAGTCACGTGAGCTTTACCGCAAGGTTGTCACCGACCATCCGCATGCCTATGGCGCATTCGCCAACATGGCCGATCTCGAAAAATTCACGCCAGACCACGAATTGCTCCGCACCATGGAGAAAATCTATGCCGAAGCCGAGGATCCGCTATCCACCCGCTATACGTCACTGCATTTCGCTTTGGGCAAGGCCTATGATGATGCCGGCATGCATGACAAGGCCTTCAGTCATTATAGCTTGGGGGCCAAGCAGCGGCGGGGCGAGTTGAACTTCAAAGAAGATGAGTCCATCCGCTTCATTGAAAGCATCAAGGCCGCGTTTCCACTTGAGGTGATGCAGAATCGCAAATGGGTGGGCAATCCCACGCAAGTGCCGGTTCTGATTGTAGGCATGCCACGTTCCGGCAGCACGTTGATTGAACAAATTCTGTCCAGCCATCCTAATATTTATGGCGCTGGCGAAGTGAAATATATGAGCCATGCGATGACGGCTCTGCGCGGCCGGTTCCCCTCGCTGCCCCGCTTTCCAGATATGTTCGCGCGGCTAAACGCTGACCATCTCTCCATTATCGCCGATGAATATATGACGAGACTCACCAGCCGTTCGAATGGGGCAGCCCGGATTACCGATAAGCTCTTATCGAACTATCTGTTCCTTGGCTTGTTCGTCACGTTGTTCCCGAATGGCAAGATTCTCCACACCAGACGCAATCCGGTGGATACGTGTCTTTCTGCCTTCACCAAGTTGTTTCGAGATGACATGCCGCACAGCTATGACCTTGGCGAATTGGGCCGCTATTACGTGCGGTATCAAGGGCTGATGGAGCATTGGAAGAAGGTTCTGCCAGCGGGTGCCATGATGGAAGTGGATTACGAAGCGGTGGTTGATGATTATGAGGGCGTTGCCCGCCAGATTATCTCCTTCATCGGTCTCGAATGGGATGCAGCCTGTATTGATTTTCACACCTCGAGCAGGCCAGTGCGAACCGCGAGTGTCGTGCAAGTCCGTAAGCCGATCTATCGTGGTTCGGTAGAACGCTGGCGCAGCTATGGAGCAAACCTCAATCCGTTGCTTGAAGCCTTGGGGCTTGAAACGGTTCCGTCCTAAGAATAATTTGGCTAAATAAAAAAGTGAGTACAAAATGAAAAAAATTCTGACCGCCGTGGCTTTGGCAACACTGGCAATAAGCACTGCAACTTCGGTGATGGCAAATACCAAGACCACCAAGACATTCTCCAAGTGGCGCGTTGATTGCGTGGAAACCGACAAGGCAAAGGCCTGCGTCATGGCGCAGGTTTTGATAAACCAAAAGACCAAGCAGCGCGTGATTTCAATGACAGTCCGCAAGCCCAAGGAAGAGGCTGCCAAAGTCGTATTGCAGGTGCCACTTGGCGTTAGCCTGGCTCCTGGCGTGACCCTTGCCATCGACGGTGCCAAGCCCCTGACAATAGCTTACAAGGCCTGCGTTCCCAAGGGCTGTGTGGCCGAACTTGGTCTGACTGATGAATGGATCAAGGCTTTGGGTGGCGGAACTGACAGCACGATTACGGTCACAAGCCTGAAGGGCGAAGCCGCCCCCTTCAAGTTCACGCTCACCGGCTTCGCAGATGCCTACGCCTATTTCACCTCTGAGGCACCATAAGGCGATTATTTGGCGACCTGCGTTAGGCGCGGAGCTTCATCAACTCGCTGAGAACGGGCAATAATTTCCCGTTCTCAATCAGTTGCAACAGCACACCAT
>JANYGE010000175.1 GCA_025362535.1 Hyphomicrobiales bacterium | reverse complement strand
TCGCATGGGTTCATGCATGTCGGAGCCACTGCGCATCATGACACCAAAAACTGCGTTTCCAAGATTTTCAATAAGTGCGAGGCCCTTGCCCACATCACACGCTTCAATGACGGGCGCGCTGTAGCCCTGACCCAAGAGCTGCTGATTGACTATAACCACGGACCCAATGCCTTCAGCCAAATGCGCAATGGCGCTATAGGGCTTATTGTTCTTGACGGGCGGGCCATCTGGCTTTTGCGGCATGTCCATCAAAATAGTAGATTTACCATTGTGAGCTAATATCTCATAGCGGCGCGATGATGCATCGCCCTCCAAGAATTTTCGGGGCTGATCTTTCCAATTCGTTGTAGTTAGAAAATTTTCGATTGCTTCATTGCGTAACAGCGCTTCAGCCCATTTTCCCTCGGCCCGTAATTTGACGTGACGCCTATTCCCTGTTCCAGAGAAATGCAGGCACAAGCGTGGCGCATCCAAACCTGGAAGCAAGTCTGGCCATTCTACTAAAACAACATGGGTCGATAGAAGTTCAGCAATTCCCAGCTCTTCGGCTTCAGCTTTTGAATTCAGGCGGTAGAGATCAACATGGGCAATCGGCAACCTTGTATTGTCATAGGTTTGAATGAGCGAAAAGCTCGGGCTTGGAATGTCAAACTCATCGCCTTGTGCCGCCATTGCTGTGATGAAGGCCCGGGCGAAAGTCGATTTTCCGGCGCCGAGATCGCCGCTCAATAAAATCAACTGGCCCGGTCTTGACCAAAGCGAAATCGTGGCCGCAAAATTTTCGGTTTCTGCGGGGCTTTGAAAATCATAGTGGCGTTCCAAGCTGATGGTCATGCCGCTACGTTTCGCCCTTTATTGGTAATAACAGCGCGTTCAGATTTGCGCGGCCCGGCTATGGGCAGGTTGCAAACGACGGTGGTGCCTTGATCAATTTTTGAGACCAAAGAAACTTTACCACCATGCAGTTCGGTGAAACTTTTTACCAGTGCGAGACCAAGGCCTGCGCCGCGGTGACTGCCGGGGCGAGGTTTGGATTGAAAGCGTTCAAAGACCTTGTTTTGGAATTCTGGGTCTATGCCGTGGCCCTTATCGGCTACCCAGAACTGCAGGTTTTCTGCTTGCTTGCGCGCACCCATTCTTATGGTGCTGCCGGGCAGAGAAAAGCCTGCTGCATTTGAAAGCAATTGCACTAGAATCTGTTCAAGACGGTTTTCATCGGCAATAATCGAGTCAACATCTGAGGCCATCTCAATTTCGATGTTAAGTTTGCGGCGTTGCAGAGTCTCAGTGAATTTTTCAGCGGTCGATGAGAGCAGTTGGGCCACATCAATTTTGCTTAGTTTCAGTTCCATCTGGCCAGCATCAATCGCTGAAAGATCAATGATGGCATCAATGATGGCCTTAAGTTCTTCCGATGATTTTCGAATATCAATAATATATTCACGTTGTTTTTCAGTGAGCGCCCCAGCAAAGCCAAGCTCCAGAGTTTCAGCAAACCCGACAATGCTGGTGAGCGGTGTTCTCACCTCGTAAGACACATTGGCGAGGATGCTGTTTTTCAAACGGTCCGCTGCTTCAAGAGCTTCAGTGCGATCACGCAAAGCTTGTTCAGCTTTGGCCGTATCGGAGACATCGGTGAAGGTCAGCAAGGCATTACCATCAGGCAAGGGCACAGCACGATAATGCAAGATCCGGCCATCTTGATGCATTTGACCTTCATGGGCTTTGCGATTGGCTTCAATGCCAGTCACGCTGAATTTAATGTCTTGCCAGGCTGCTCTCGAATCAACGCTGAGACTCGGCAATTGTGTCAATTGATCCATATGAGGTTTCTGATTGAGGAATGCCACATCAAGTGACCAAAATTGCGAGAAAGCCGGATTGAAAAGTTTTAACCGTCCATCAGAGCCAGACAATGCAACAGCCTCTGCTAGATTGTCTAGGGTTTCACGTTGAACTTCGAAGAGCTCATTATATCGGCTTTCCAATTGATATTCTTTGGTGAGGTTCTCATAAAGATAGGTAACGCCGCCAAACGGATGTTGTTCACAAATGACGCGCAATGACCTTCCATCTGGGAGATACCAATAGGTCTCGCGGATTTCGAGATTGGTGTAGGCGGCGAGTTGCTTGGACCGCCATTCGCGATAATTTGCCTCTTCGGGCAAATTTCGGCTGGCCCGCAAGCGATCTAAAATTTGGCCATCACTGGGTTGGGTTTGCAACCAATTTTCATCCAGGTTCCAGAGCAAAACATAAGCTTGATTGAAAAAACGCAAGCGTTGGTCTGGTCCAAAAATAGCAATCGCCGTGTTGAGCTTATCTAATGTTGAAGCATGAGCTTTGATATGACGGTCTAATTCTTTTTCAGCAGCCTCCAAGGGTGTTACATCAATGGCAAAACCAGCACGCCCGACTTTTAGATTAATTTCATAAATATTAAATGCATGCATGGCCCCATGTTGAACGGTACGGGCGCGACCAATCATTCCGGTCTTTGCATCAGTTTTATTGGTATCGATGTTTTCTATGCGTACCAACGTGATGTTATTTTTTAAAACAGTGTCAATGTCAGCAGATTCGGTGGTTTTGACATAGGCCTCATTGACCCAACTTAAGGCACCTTCTTGAGCTTTGATCCAGATTGGAAAGGGCGCTGCATCCAGCAAGGCACTCAATCGCTCGACTTGCTTGGCAAGCTTATGGGCATCATAAAGAGTCTCACTGGCATGACGGCGATCACCAGCAAGCGGCCTGAAGCGCAATGTTGCAAGACCTCCCGCAGCGCGGCCATCGGCTTCTAACAAATCTCCATGCGAATTTTTCACACTGAGATTAAAGGGCTGGCCGGCCCGACGCAGAGTTAATAGGCCATCGAGCAGAAGCGAGGCTGAATCTGGTTCTAACCAATGTGTGAAATCCATTATATCGGCCAGCGTCGATGGCATTTTGATGAGGCCATGCATGCTTCCAAACAGGCGATCCGGCAAAGCTTCTCGCCCACGCCAGGTCAATAATATTTGCGCTTCTGATTGAATTGCAGCCTCAGCCTCATTGAGCTGATGTTCAATTTCGGCCAGACGTTTACGCGCCATATATTCAGTGCGCTGAAGTTTACGGATTCGGTATAGTGCGGCAGCAAGGGCCACACCGACAAAGAGCAGACCGACTGAGCTTAAAAGCCCGGTTGCTTCGACCGCCGTTGCGTCCGCTAGGGCAGGGCTACTAAAAACTGCAAAGAGTGCCGCAGCTGGCAATGTGTTTGGAACAAATTTCCAAACCGCCTGACTGATTGCCCTGCCCTTGCCGTTCACGTCGTCATCTCCGCCCATTGCCGCCATGCCGCATTTCGAATCGCCATTTCGAATCACTTGGCACTCACCGCAGCAGATATAGACTCAAATCAACTGCTTCGGGAATGAGGCTTTGCGCTGCTAGTAACGATAATAATCAGGTTTGAAGGGGCCTTTTTCTGGAACGCCAATATAGGCTGCTTGTTCATGGCTGAGTTTGGTGAGTTTCACACCCAGTTTTTCCAAATGCAGTGTCGCCACTTTTTCATCAAGATGCTTTGGCAGGACATAGACTTCATTTTTATATTTGCCTGTCTTGGCATTGGTGAAGAGTTCAATCTGTGCCAGGGTTTGATTGGTGAAAGAAGCAGACATTACAAAGCTTGGGTGGCCGGTGGCATTACCCAAATTGACGAGACGGCCTTCCGACAAGAGAATGATACGGTTGCCATTGGGGAAGTTCACCAGATCAACCTGTGGCTTGATGTTGGTCCACTTGAAGTTCTTGAGTTCAGCCACTTGAATTTCATTATCGAAATGACCGATATTGCACACAATGGCCATATCTTTCATTTGCTTCATGTCATCAATGGTGATCACATCTTTGTTGCCGGTGGCGGTTACAAAAATATCAGCGCTGGCCACAACATCTTGCAGTGTCTGAACTGAATAGCCATCCATCGCGGCCTGCAGTGCGCAGATTGGATCAACTTCAGTCACCACAACGCGAGCACCAGCGCCACGCAGTGAAAGGGCTGAACCTTTGCCCACATCGCCATAGCCCAGAACCACGGCCACTTTGCCTGCCATCATCACATCGGTGCCGCGACGGATCGCGTCAACCAATGATTCGCGGCAACCATATTTATTGTCGAACTTTGATTTGGTCACAGAGTCATTCACGTTGATGGCGGGGAATGGCAATTCGCCCTTCTTCTGCATTTCATAGAGGCGGTGAACACCTGTGGTGGTTTCTTCCGACACACCGATGATTGCAGCCTTTACTTTATCAAACCAGCCTGGGCTTTGCTTGATGCGCTTGGCGATTTCAGCATAGAGGCATTCTTCTTCTTCGCTCTTCGGATGAGCGATGAGGCTTGGATCTTTTTCAGCGCGGGCGCCAAGCAGAATATAAAGTGTTGCATCGCCACCATCGTCTAAAATCATGTTGGTGACTTGGCTATTATCCCATTCGAAAATCTTCGCGGTGAAGGCCCAATATTCTTTCAAGGTCTCGCCTTTGAAGGCAAAGACCGGAATACCTGCGGCTGCAATGGCAGCGGCGGCATGGTCTTGCGTTGAATAAATGTTGCAGGAGGCCCAACGGATATCGGCACCTAAAGCTTTCAGGGTTTCGATCAGCACGGCGGTCTGAATGGTCATATGCAGCGAGCCTGAAATGCGGGCCCCTTTCAAAGGCTGAGCAGCGGCATATTCGGCGCGGGTTGACATGAGGCCCGGCATCTCGATTTCAGCCATGTCCAATTCTTTACGGCCCCAAGAGGCCAAGTTGATATCGGCGACAAGATAATCGGTGAATTCGGCCATAGGTCTGCTCCTGAAAATGTTGGGCTTCCGATAGCATGGGGCAAGCAGTCGCGCAATATCTATATAAAGATATCTTTATGTGAACGTTTTTAACTACAAGCCAAGTCTGGGCATGCCTTGAGCTGCAGATCACGTACGGTGCATTTCATGCGATTACTCCAAAATGGGGGGTGGTTGTGAAAGGTAAGAAAGGGGAGGCGAACGCCGGAGCTTTTCTCCACGCGGGGGTGAGACTATGTATAGCGAGGAGACAAAGCTCCGAAACGCAGCGATTTTTGATTTCAGATTGCTCTTCGGCCACATCTGAGCAAAACCCTCAGGCCAATTCTATACCCCAACTGGCAAAAAGAAAAACGCCAGCGCCAGCAGCAGATAAACCCCCAGCAGCATCGCCCCTTCCAGCCAATTGGTTTCGCCATCACGGGCCACGCTGGCGGTGATCAGGGTTGCTCCGAACAGGCCGACCAATTCGAGCGGCCTATGGATGACGAGGTCCATCGGGCGGCCCATCGCATAGGATGCGATCACCAAAATGGGCGCTACCAGAAGGGCGATTTGGATGGTCGCTCCTAAAGCAATCTGGATGGCCAAATCCAATTTATTCTTCAGTGCAAAAACGCTTGCGGCATGTTCGGCGGCATTGCCAATGATTGGAATGATAATCAAACCCGCAAACACTTCTGTAAGCCCCAATTGATGGCTAAAGCCTTCGAGAGAGCCCACCAAAACTTCCGAGAGCCAGGCTACGGCCAGTGTTGCCACCACCAATGTGGCTACACCACGCTTTACGGGCCAAGATTCACCTTCATGCTCTTCAGTGCTGGCCGAGAGCAAATCCTTATGAGTGAACAGGCTGAAAATGATATTGCAGATATAAAGCCCGATCAGAACCACGGCAGCTGCCAGCGAGAAATTCTCATCGCTGATTAAAGCCTGTGTCGCTGTGATGCCTTGAACTTTCTCGGTGAAATCAAAAATGGCCGGCACTAGAAAAGCAATCATCACAATAATCAACAGGCTAGAAAGGGCACCCGCAACGTTCTTATTGAAAACCTGCTTTTTATATTTGAGGCCGCCGAGGAAAAGTGCGAGGCCCAGCACCAGCAACATATTGGCAATCATTGAACCAGTGATTGAGGCTTTCACCACATCAATTTTTCCGGAGCGCAAGGCAAAAAACGCAATAATCAACTCGGTGGCATTGCCGAAAGTGGCGTTGAGAAGCCCACCAATGGTGGGGCCGGTTTTAACCGCCAGATTTTCCGTGGCCTCGCCCATAAGAGCGGCAATGGGAATGATCGACAGGGCGGCACAGGTGAAGATCATCCAATCAGCCGGATGCACAAAATATTCGAGCAGGGCCGTGATCGGCACAAAAATCAACAACCAGTTCAACATTATTGTCCCTCTTCAATCACCTTTATAACTTCATGCAGGCATTCTTCCGCTGTCAATTCACTTGTATCAATAAAGATAGCATCATCGGCGGGCAGGCTTTGCTTGGCATCGCGCTCATCACGAGACTTTACATCTTCGGTGATTTCCTCAAGTGTCACACCTGTGACTTCCAGTTCTTTGAAACGCCGTTCGGCGCGGGCCTGCACCGAGGCTGTCACATAAAATTTGAAATCGGCGGTGGGGCAAATCACTGTGCCAATATCGCGGCCATCTAAA
>JANYGE010000170.1 GCA_025362535.1 Hyphomicrobiales bacterium | reverse complement strand
CACAAGAATTTAGGGGATTGGTCAAATGAGAGTAACAACACCGGAGACCATCGTGGGTCGGCCAAATGAAGGGGCTGTTGGCTTGTTCCCGGCGGTGGCAATCGGCACAACCGAACCGCCAAAGCCGATGCCAGAATTTGAGCAGCCAGCAAATGATAATGGCTTATATATTCAAAAGCGCAACATTCGTCTTGTGTCGAGCGTAACGCATTAATAGACGAAAATACTCAGAACATTAAAACCCGCCCGGTTGCAGAACCGGGCGGATTTTTGTTTTAAGGTCGCTAGTCAAATCGATTCCATTCGAATTCGAAATCAGCTAGAGAAGCAGCATGTCAGTCATTCAAAGTATCACAACATCATTCGCTCCCATCCACCGTGAAGGTTGGCGTTTCATCGCAATTTTTGCAGCGGTAACGCTGCTGTTGTTTTGGATGGGCTTTCATCCGGTAGGGTGGGTTGGTGTTATTCTCACCTTGTGGTGCACCTATTTTTTCCGTGACCCAGAACGCGTAACCCCACTTGCTGATGGCCTCATCATTTCGCCAGCTGACGGTCGCGTGAGTGCCATTGAAACGGTGGTGCCTCCACCTGAACTGGATTTGCCGCGCGAACCTATGACGCGCATTTCAATTTTTATGAATGTGTTTGATGTGCATGTAAACCGCAGCCCCATGACAGCGCGCATTGCCAAACTCACCTATGTGCCAGGCCTCTTTCTCAATGCCGAACTTGATAAGGCAAGCGAAGACAACGAGCGCCAGGCTTTGACACTGGCGCTGAGTGATGGAACCAAAATTGGTGTGGTGCAAATTGCCGGCTTGGTGGCGCGCCGCATTGTAAAATTCACCAGTGAAGGCGAAAGCCTGCAAGTGGGCCAGCGTTTCGGTTTGATCCGCTTCGGCAGCCGTGTTGATGTTTATTTGCCAAAGTCTGTGGCTGTACTGGCCTGCTTAGACCAGCGTGCGGTGGCTGGAGAAACTGTGCTAGCGGATATCAATGTGAATGGTGCAGCCCGCACCGCCCGAAAGAGCTGATCCCGCATGGAAGAAAGCGAAATCAGCAAGGTAGAGAGCAAACGTTTTCAAGGCGTTCCAATTCGCTATCTTCTGCCAAACCTTCTAACACTTTTGGCTTTATGCAGTGGTGTGACGGCAATAAGATTGGCCGTCGAAGGCCGTATTGAACTCGCTGTCAGTGCAATAATTCTTGCCGCCGTCCTCGATGGATTGGATGGTCGATTAGCGCGCTTTATGAAAGGCACCTCGCGCTTTGGCGCCGAGCTTGATTCATTGGCAGATTTTGTGAATTTCGGCGTAGCACCCGCCATCATGCTTTATTTCTGGTCGCTCAACAGTATGAAAACCTTTGGCTGGGTCAGTTGCCTGATGCTGGCCATCGCCTGTGCGCTCCGCCTTGCACGGTTTAATGTGGCTTTGGATGATCCTAATCAACCAGCCTGGGTGAAAGCTTATTTCACAGGCATACCGGCCCCAGCAGGCGCACTTTTAGCCATGGCGCCATTTTACTTGGGGCTGTTATGGGATCATACCGATGGTCATGCTTTTGCCAAACCCATCGCCGCTTTTGTAATTTTAATTGCCGTGTTGATGGTCAGTCGCGTGCCGACGTTCTCGGGAAAGAACATCGCGCGTGTGCGGCGTGAATATGTGTTGCCATTGCTGGCTGCCATGGCTTTGTTGTTTGTGCTTTTGGTGTCATTCCCTTGGGAAACTCTGGCCATTTTCGCTGCGGTCTATTTGGCTCTCATTCCCTTGAGCGTTCTTTCATATTATCGTCGAAAACGCACAACCCCAAGTGATTGACGGATAGCTATGCGGCAATCGCTTTTTGATTATGTCATTCCAATAGCCCCACCGCCACGTCTGCTGCCAAACATCTTTGCTAGGATTGCGCGCGCCTGCTTCGTGCATTCCACTACAATCATCATGATTTGGTTGACAATCTGCGCTGCTCTTGTGGCCGCATCGCTTTTCAATCCCAACAAGACCGCGCGAGCCACCCTTGAGTTCTCTGGGGCTGATTCAGCCGCTAAAAATATGGGAATTTTAAACAGGCAATTTCCCAATCTGAATGCCTTGATGACCATAACCATCAGCAATGATGACCCATCTCTTTTAAAGTTGGCACGGGTCAACCTGATCACAGAATTAGAAAGCCGAGACTCTGCGTTCTCACTGGTTTTGGCTCCTGGGGCAGGGGATTATTATCAAAGCCACGCGGTTTTTTATTATCCTCTTGATGAAGTGAAATCGCGGGTCGAATATGCGTTGTCGTTGAAGCCGCTCTTTGCTGCAGTCGCTGCCTCCCCGACCACAAAAAGCCTGGCAACTCTGGTGAATGAAGTGTCGGCCTCGATTACTTTGGGTCGCGATCCGCAAGGCCTTGATGCCATGTTCGATGAGTCGTCCAAAGCCGTGCAGTCCTTGATGGAAGGCAATGATCGGCAAGTTGATTGGTCACAAATTGCCGGATTGAATTTTGAACCTCAAGCGAAAGAGGCCGTTGTACTGGCGCTGCCCAAACTGGGCATGAACAGCAAGGCGAGTGATGTGGCCAAAGCGACAATTGCAAAATTGTCGCTTACGGCTGGAACTAAAATTGATTTTCAACAATCAAAAACGCTGATTACACCAGCGCAGACATCAGAAAATAACTCACGGGCTTTGCCCTTTATCGCATTGGCGTTTCTTTTTGTGGGCTTTGTACTCTTCGCAACCATTGGCAGATTGAAATTGGCTTTGCTGATCTTGGTGCCGGTTTTAGTTGCCGAGATTATGGGCTTTGCCGCATTGAACTTTGTTTATGCCGAACAGCTCCCTAAGCTTTGGCCGGTGTTTTTGGGCATTGCAATCTGTGGCTTGCAAATCTCGACGCGGCTAAGCTTTGCCATATTGGAAACTTTGACCATCGCGGTGAGCAAACAAAGCGCTGTAATGCTGGCTTTCCAAAAGCAGGGTTCTGGCGTGGTGTGGCTTGTTGGTCTTGCTGTGCTGGTTTGGTGCGGTTGGTTTGCAATCATGCAACCGCCATTTGGCATCATGGCGGCAATAACAATTGTATCTTTGCTCGCAGGTCTCGCTGCTGCCTTCACCCTCATCCCTGCTAGCGTTCATGTTTTGCCAGGCGATATGAACTGGCGTGCTGCCGATTGGTTTTTGCCCATCTATCAAACGCTCTTTGCCAATCGCGGCTGGCGCATCCTGCGTAAATATCTCGCTGTGGCAACAGTGCTGGCAGCACTGGCGAGCCTATCATTGGCGTCAAAACTTACGTCCACATCAACAGCGCCAGTGGACCGCAACCAGATTATCAATGTGCTGGTAGGATCAAAGATTGAAGCTGAAAAAGCGTTGAAAAGCTTGGGTGCCATTCCGGAAGTGCAATCGGTGCGTTGGCTGGGCGCATTTTTGCCGGAGCAATCTGACGAAAAACACCAGCAACTGCAGGCGCTTCAAAATCAATTCCCGCATTTTCAGCCCTTATCACCACAAAGCCCACAGGCAATACGCGATCAAATAACATCCCTGCTGATCTCCTTGGAGGAAATTGCCACGTCCTCCGCGACGCGGCCAGCGCTTCAAAAAGCAGCTCATGATTTTAGGCGCAGCCTTGAAATTCTCTCCAACACCACAAGCAATGCCGAGGTGTTGGAATTTGAAAACCGCATATTTGGCGCACTCAATTTATTAGCCGACCGCGCCGATGCTTTAGCTGCGCTGGGAAAGCCGGAACTGGAAACTCTGGACCCCCAATTAAAAGCACTTTTCGTTTCGACGCAAAATATCTTTCGTATTGAGGTAACACCTGTGAAGGGCACTTCGCCTGCAAGTCTGGCGCATATATTAGCAACCAATGGTCTCGCAGTGGCCCACCCTGCTTTACAAGCTGATAGCGCGCGCCTCGTTCTATTGGCCACCAGTGCCATGGTATTGGCCGCCATGTTGCTATTGGGCTTGCTCAGTTTGGTTTTTGCAATTCGTGAAATGTCGGGTTCAATTGCCAGCCTGGCGACATGCTTCATCGCTATTTGCACAGTGTTTGGGATAGCCGAGCTTTCTCACTCGCAACTTTCGCAAACCGAATTGCTGAAAGCCACAAGTCTGCTTGCTGCAGTATTGGTGATCATCGCCTCCGCTTTCTTAAAACGTCAAATCACAGATTATCCGCCACCCGATGCTTTACATGCAGCAGAAGCGTGGCTTCCCACCATGTTTATCGCCGCTATTGCAGCACCTGCTGGGTTTTTGAATTTTACACCTTGGGCCCAAGACCTTGGCATTTTTGCCATTGCCTTAACCGTTACAACAAGCACCATTGCCTTGCTTTTGCGGCCGATAACCATCGCCTTGCGCCGCTACGGCTTGTGAGATTTGCTTTCTTACCGAACTTTAGGCATACTTGTTTTATGTGCAGCTTTAGAGCCAATGGATATCGAACTCTGCGTGATGACGTTCTCGTCAATTGCGCCCGCATTGGTTTCAAGCCTTAATTTGCCGCCCCACGCTGAATTTTTCGCCACGCCTTAACGCGTGAAGTAAACTTATATGTGGAGACCAATCATGAACGCACTATCAAAAAACATCAATCTCGAAGAAATCGTCAAAGCCGATATCGCGCATCACTTTCATCCGTTCACGGATCATAAGTCTTTCCACGCAGCGGGTGGCCCGCGTGTGATCACGCACGGAGATGGTGTTTGGATCTGGGATGCCAAGGGCAATAAAATCCTTGATGGCATGTCGGGCCTGTGGTGCGTGAATGTGGGCTATGGCCGCAAAGATTTGGCTGAAACGGCTTATAAGCAAATGCTGGATTTACCTTATTACAACACCTTCTTCAAAACCACCACAGTGCCTGCAACCGAATTGGCCGCGAAAATATCATCGCTTTTGCCGGAGCGATTCAAGCACATTTTCTTCACCAATTCTGGCTCCGAAGGCAATGACACCATTGTGCGTTTCGTGCGCCATTATTGGAAAGTTATGGGCAAGCCTTAC
The DNA here is from genome assembly GCA_025362535.1 of Hyphomicrobiales bacterium. Lineage (GTDB taxonomy): Bacteria > Pseudomonadota > Alphaproteobacteria > Rhizobiales > Aestuariivirgaceae > Aestuariivirga. Next base: position 34 of record JANYGE010000170.1, on the reverse strand, counting down.
CGCCAGCATTTCATAGGCCGCCGTCGCGGTTATC
>JANYGE010000152.1 GCA_025362535.1 Hyphomicrobiales bacterium | reverse complement strand
GATTCATTAACCTTTCTTATAGGTATTCCGGGCACCATAGGCGGAGCGTTGCGCATGAACGGCGGGGCGCATGGGGGCGAGATAACGGACGTGCTGGTGCAAGCGCGCGCGGTTGATCGCGAAGGGAATATTAAAGTGCTTCAGCACGCGGACATGAATTACACGTATCGGCACTGCGGGGCTTCGGAAGATTTGATTTTCACGGAAGCCTTGTTGCAAGGCAAGGCAGGCGATGTTGAGTTGATAAAAGCGCAGATGGATTCGCATATTGAGCACCGTGTGAATGCACAACCAATTAAGAGCCGTACCGGTGGCTCTACGTTTAAAAATCCTCCGGGTGAAAAATCTTGGCAGCTTATCGATAGGGCCGGCATGCGTGGCTTCAATGTGGGGCCTGCGAAAGTTTCTGATTTGCATTGCAATTTCTTGATCAATGAAGGTGGTGCCACAGCTGCACAAATCGAAGAATTGGGTGAGACGGTGCGTGCCCGTGTAAAGGCCAATTCAGGCATTGAACTTGATTGGGAAATCAAGCGCATTGGAATTGCTCTGGAGGCTGCAAATTGAGCTCTGAAAAACTGAGACCTGATGAAACGACTGTTGCTGTTTTAATGGGCGGCTGGTCGGCGGAGCGCAATGTGTCGCTGGCTTCGGGAGAAGCTTGCTATGGAGCGCTTAGACGTGCGGGCTTTAAGGCCATTATGGTTGATGTGAAGCGCGAGACGATTTATTCGGTTTTGCTGGATATGAAACCACAGGTGATTTTCAACGCCCTGCATGGAAAATGGGGCGAGGATGGTACCGCCTCGGCTCTGTTTGAAACACTGGGCATTCCTTATACGCATTCAGGTGTGTTGGCCTCGTCAGTTGCGATGAACAAAGAAAAATCCAAGATTATTTTCAAGGATGCGGGTATTCCTGTGTCGGAAAGCAAGCTGGTTGATATTGAGATCGCAGCATCATCTCATCCTATGGCACTTCCTTATGTGGTCAAGCCCGTGGCCCAAGGCTCGAGTGTTGGTGTTCATATCGTTGATCGCACCAGCAATGGTCCCGTTACCAGTCTGCTTGAAGAGCGGGCCTTATTTGGTGACACGGTTATGGTTGAACGGTTTATTCCGGGCAAAGAGCTCACCTGCGCCGTTATGGGCGATGTGGCTTTGGGTGTCATCGATATTGTGCCTAATATTGGGTTTTATGATTACGAAGCAAAATATGCCCAAGGCGGTTCGCGCCATATTTTGCCAGCTGAAATTCCCAATGATATTTATCGCAAATGTCAGCGTTATTCATTGATGGCGCATCAGGCTTTGGGCTGCCGTGGTATTACGCGCTGCGATTTTCGTTATGATGATACACCAGCGGAAAAGGGTGAACTCATTTTACTTGAGATTAACACGCAGCCCGGCATGACCGGCACATCGCTAGTTCCGGAAATGGCAGCGCATGCGGGCCATAGTTTTGAAGATTTGGTGACCTGGATGGTCAATGATGCGTCGTTGAACCGATGATGTCGCTTAGTCCTATTTTGCAAAAGCTACGAACCCGCAAAATTCGCGCTTTGGTGCGCAGTTCTGCTGTTGGTTTTTTGGGTGCTACGATTGTGCACGGGTTAATCTTGAGCGGACAGCTTGATTATGAAGGCAGTCCGTGGATGCGTATTCCAGACAAGCTTTCGAGTCTTGTCGGTTTGGCGGCAGATGATATCCGCATCAGTGGTCTTTCGCATCATGATCCTGAATTGCTTTTGCACGCGCTTAACCTAAAGCCCGGCGGTAGCTTGCTGGGCTTTGATGCTGGTCAAGCGCGGCGCATGCTGGAAGGCATGGATTGGGTTTCTGCTGCCACGGTGCAGCGCAAATTTCCGAACATGTTGGAAATTTCAGTTGTTGAACGCGAGGCTGTCGCGATTTGGCAGCGTGATGGTTCCTATTATTTGATTGATCGTTCTGGTGTTGCCATGGGTGGGCTTGAACTGCTCGGCAAATCGAATTTCCTGTTGGTGACGGGTGAGGGCGCAAATCTTGCTGCAGCGGCTCTTATTAACCATATGGAAGTCTATCCTGAGTTAAAGATGAAAGTCAGGGCTGCTGCCATGGTGGGTCAGCGGCGTTGGACTCTTTATCTCGATAGCGGAGTCAAGATCGCTTTACCTGAAACTGGTGTTCCTGAGGCACTAGCTAAAGTAAGTGCTCTTGATGCCAGCCAGAATATTCTTTCTAAAGGTATTATTGAGCTGGACATGCGGATTGCGGGGCAGGCGACTGTTTCAATTGCTGAGGTTGAAGATCCAGTGGTGACGGGGAGTTTGGGAAAGGTGAATTCCAAGACTCCGTGAAATGTGTGTTGAGTGGGCGTAAAGAATGACGATTGTACAGATGCAGCAACGTGGCGGTAACCGGACTGCGGGCCGTTCAAAACTTCCCATCATTGCAGCCCTTGATATTGGCTCCACAAAGATTTGTTGCATGATTGCAGAGGTGGCTTCGCGCCCTGGCAAAGAGCGTGGTGATCCGCGTTCGGGCTTGAAGGTCATTGGTTTTGGGCAAACAGTGTCGCGCGGTGTGCGGGCTGGCTCAATTGTCGATATCAATGAAGCAGAATGTGCCATTAGGCTTGCCGTCGATGCGGCTGAACGCATGGCCGGTGTTTCGATCTCTGATGTTTACATTGGAATTTCCGGAGGACGCCCACAATCACGTTGCGTCAATGGGCGGGCGCGGACCCAGAATAGTGTTGTGAGTCGCCGCGATCTTGATCATTCAGTTACCACAGCTTTGACCCAGGTCAATGTTGGCAAACGTAAGCTTCTGCATGTGACGCCGATTAATCATGGGCTCGATGGCGTAAATGATATTGCCACACCCATCGGAATGCATGGCGATGTGCTGAGTACCGATTTGAGCGTGACCAGTGTTGAGCCAGCCTATCTTAACAATATGATACTGGCTGTAGAGCATGCCCATTTGCGGCCTGCTGGTTTCATCATAGCGCCTTATGCGGCGGCTAAGGCTGCTCTGACCGCGGATGAACTTGCGCTGGGTACATTTGTTATTGATTTGGGTGGAGCTCTCACAAGTGTTGGCTTTTTCAATAATGGCCAATTGGTGAGTGCTGATAGTCTCCCCTTGGGTGGCATGCATGTGACTCACGATATTGCACAAGGGCTTTCTACCACTATTGCCCATGCGGAACGTATGAAAACCCTGTGGGGCAGCCTTCTTCCAAATGGCCATAGCGACCGTGAAATGCTCGCTGTTCCGGCCTTGGGCGAGCGCGGTGTCGATACTGTCCACAAAGTACCAAAGTCACATCTTACCAATATCTTACGGCCACGACTTGAAGAAATATTTGAACTTGTTGCGGTACAAATTTCTGAAATGGCTTTTGCTACTCCCGGGGCAGGCCGTGTGGTTTTGACAGGCGGTGGCAGCCTGCTTACGGGTATTCGTGAGCTGGCCAGTGCCGTGCTGCAGCGGCAGGTTCGTTTGGGTGGCACTACGGGTTTTGCCCATGTTTCTGAGCAAGCCAAACAGGCGCAATTCTCCGTTGCTGCTGGAACTCTGTGTTATGCTGCGCGCCCCGATACGCAGCATGGTGTTTCCGAAGAGTTTGAGAAATTTTATCAGCATTCGCAAATGGGCTATCTGCGCCGGGTTGGGCAATGGTTGGCGGATGCGCTTTAATTTAAAGGTGAACAAAGCACGCAAGCACACTCTCTGGTTGTTAGTTCTTAACAGTTGATGTTCATCTGATTCAAAATGAATCACATTTGGTGCAAGGTTTTTTGATCTTGGTTAGCGTTTGTTAACCAATTCTTATCTTTTGAGTAACATTGATAGGGTTGCGTAAACGTATTCCGGAAGTGCCCCTCATGACAATCAAGCTCACAGTGCCAAATCTCTCAGAACTCAAGCCACGGATCACCGTTTTTGGTGTAGGTGGGGCGGGTGGCAATGCCGTTAACAACATGATCGAGAGCCGTCTTGATGGTGTCGAGTTTGTTGTTGCTAACACAGATGCGCAGGCCCTACTGCAAAATGCAGCTCAGCGCCGCGTTCAAATGGGCACAGCACTTACGCAAGGTTTAGGCGCAGGTTCGCAGCCACAAATTGGGGCTGCTGCTGCTGAAGAAGCGCTGCAGGAAATTGTTGATCACCTCGCAGGCTCACATATGGCTTTCATCACCGCTGGTATGGGTGGCGGCACCGGCACTGGTGCTGCTCCAGTCATTGCGCGGGCTGCTAAGGAAATGGGCATTCTCACGGTTGGCGTTGTAACCAAGCCATTTCATTTTGAAGGTGCACGCCGCCAAGTTACTGCCGAACGTGGTATTGAAGAATTGGCCCGTTATGTTGATACGCTGATTGTTATTCCGAACCAGAACCTGTTCCGCGTGGCCAATGAAAAAACCACTTTTGCTGCCGCCTTTGCGATGGCCGATCAAGTGCTGTATTCTGGTGTTGCTTCCATTACTGAATTGATGACCAAAGAAGGTTTGATCAATCTCGATTTTGCTGACGTTCGCGCCATTATGAGCGAAATGGGCAAAGCCATGATGGGAACTGGCGAAGCTTCCGGTGAACGCCGCGCTATCGAAGCAGCTGAAGCAGCGATTTCAAATCCATTGCTTGATGATGTTTCTATGCGGGGCGCGCGCGGCCTTTTGATTTCGATCTGTGGTGGGCCTGATCTTACGCTCTACGAAGTTGACGAAGCGGCAACGCGCATTCGTGAAGAGGTTGATCCTGAAGCCAATATTATTCTGGGTGCAACATTCGATGATGCTCTCGAAGGCACCATGCGGGTCTCGGTTGTTGCAACAGGACTTGCTGTTGAGGCCCGCGCTCAGAAAGATAATAGCGAAGAAGAAGCTGCCGATATGCAGGCCTCCATGTCGTATAATCCTGCACCAGCTTCCACAAAAATCGTTAAGCCAGCGCCTATGGTTGCGCGTATCCCGACGCCAACGCCGGTTGCTGCTCCTGAAATGGAGCAAGCAGAGGTGATGCAACACTATCAAGAGGAGGAGTTGGCATCTGCTCCGCCGCAAAACCGTATTCCTTCCATCGATAAGTTTCCGATGATTGCGCAGCGCCAAGTTGCTGCTCAACAAGGCCGCATTGAAAGCATTGCGGAACATGCCAACAAGCGCAAAAAGGGAATTTTTGAGCGATTGGCTGATGTGGGTCTTGGCCGACGTGAAGAGCAACAAGTTGAACAAAGGCCAGCACAGACTCGCCGCGCTGAGCCGCAGATACAGCCGCAAATGCAAAAACGTATGCCAGCACCTGAACCTATTATTGCCGAAGAAAGCAGCTATGATGATGACCAATTGGCCATTCCTGCTTTCCTGCGTCGCCAAGCAAATTAGCCTGCAATTGAGTTGGTGAGTTACTAGCGAACCCGGCGGTCACACTTCCGCCGGGTTTCGTGCTTCTAAAAGGCCTTCCAAGTTTAGCCAAAGCTGGCTAGAGGGCGTAGAACAAATTGAAAGTGTTGATGATTTATGGGGCACCACGTGAAGCTAGGGCAAATGTTGCGAAAGATTCGAAATGGGGTCTTATTGACGGTTGTTGTTTTGGCTGCGGCTGGAAGCTCGCCTAGCTTTGCCGGTAATTTTTTTGGCAAGCTGTTTGGCGGCGGCTCTTCGAAATCAGCACTTTCACCAGACCTTAATCAATCAGATGATCAGGCCGTTGCTGGGCTTTACAATGCTGGTCTTGCGGCCTTGAACAATGGTTCATACAGTACTGCGGCAAAAAAATTTGCCGAGGTTGAGCGTCTGCATCCCTATTCAAAATGGGCAACAAAGGCGCTGTTGATGCAAGGCTTTGCCTATTACCAATCAAATAAATATGCTGATTCAATCAATTCATGCCAGCGCTTTATCAGCCTGCACCCTGGACATGTTGATACGCCCTATGCCTATTATCTGGTGGCCCTTTCCCAATATGAGCAGATCGCTGATGTGTCGCGCGATCAATCGCAAACACAGCGTGCGTTGGATGCTTTGGATGAAGTGTCGCGGCGCTTTCCAGATTCCAAATACGCAGCTGATGCCCAGAAGCGGGCTTTGCTGGCGCGTGACCATTTGGCGGGCAAAGAAATGGAAGTGGGGCGTTATTATCTCAAAAAGGGCTCCTATCTTGCGGGCATAAACCGTTTTAAAAATGTGGTTACGAATTATCAAACCTCCTCGCAAACGCCTGAAGCGCTTTACCGCATTGCGGAAGGCTATATGGCTTTGGGGGTAAACTCTGAGGCGCAAACGGCAGCCGCAGTGCTCGGCCACAATTTTCCGCACAGCAGTTGGTATAAGGATGCCTATAACTTGGTGTCGAGCAATGGGCAGGCCCCAGTGGAAAATGAATCGTCTTGGATAAGCAAACTTTTCCACGTATTTTGATTTTTGTTTATTTTTTGTTCTCCCCTCTCGCAAGCGGGTTAAACTCTGGGCTATAGTGAGTCTATGCTCACTGCACTTTCCATTCGCGACATTGTTCTCATCGAAAAGCTTGATCTTTCGCTTGATGGTGGCTTGACCATTCTCACCGGCGAAACCGGTGCTGGAAAGTCGATTTTACTCGATTCATTGGGCTTGGCATTGGGAGCTCGCGGCGACTCGTCTTTGGTGCGCAGTGGGCAGGCCAAGGGCAGTGTTACGGCGGCTTTTAGTTTGCCAGCAGGGCATTTTGCGTTCAAGCTTCTTGAAGAACAGGGCGTGGAAGCCGAGGGTGAAATCGTCATTAGGCGCATTCAAAATGCGGATGGACCGAGCCGTGCAACCATAAACGAGCAACCCGTAAGCCTTAATTTACTCAGACAAATCAGCATTTTGCTGATTGAACTTCACGGACAACATGCGGATCGGGCCTTGATTGATGTGGCGGCGCATCGGCGTTTGCTGGACGCTTTTGGCGGGCTTGAAGAGCAGGTTGAGAAACTGGGCTTGCTCTGGCAGGCAATGACAACGGCGCGAGATGAGCTGGACCAACACAAGGCTCTCATGGCACGGGCTGAAGCTGAGCGTGATTATCTGGAACATGCTGCGGCAGAGCTGGCGGAACTTGGACCAGAGCCAGATGAAGAACAGCATCTGGCTGAAAAGCGACAATTGATGATGCAATCCGAGCAATATGTTTCAGCTTTGGACGATGCGGAAAATGCGCTGGCGGGGGATAGTTCGGGTGAGGCGCGGCTACATGCTGCTTTGCGCAAGTTAGAGCGGCGCAAAGAGGGGGCGGGTGGCAGGCTGGATCATGTGTGTGCTGCTTTAGATCGCGTGATTCTCGAGTTTGCTGAGGCCCAGCGCGCCATGGATGAAGCCCGCAAAACTTTTGCCTTTGACCCTAGAGATTTAGAAAAATCGGAAGAGCGCTTGTTTGCATTGCGGGCTGCAGCGCGGAAATTTAAGTGCACCGTTGATCAGTTGGCTGGCGTGCGCGAGAAATTTGAAACAGATTTACAGGTGCTCAGCGATGGTGGGGCTAAGCTTGTTGTTTTAGAGAAAGCCTATGCCGAAGCCAAAGCAATCTACGAGAAAGCGGCTGATGCTTTGTCGGCGGCGCGGCGCAAGACAGCCAAGGCTTTGGATAAGGCCGTTGCTGCTGAGCTTCCGGCCTTAAAGTTAGAGCGAGCACGTTTTGAGACTGATGTGCAAGTGGATGCAGCAAGGCCTAATTCATTCGGTATTGACCGGGTAGAATTTGTGGTGGCGGCCAATCCCGGAACGCCACTCCAGCCTCTCATGAAAGTGGCATCAGGCGGTGAATTGGCGCGTTTTATGCTGGCGCTGAAGGTGATCCTCGCAGCCAAAGGTTCAGCACCTGTGTTGATCTTTGATGAAATTGATACGGGTGTGGGTGGTGCGGTGGCCGATGCCATTGGTAATCGCTTGCGACGCTTGGCTGAGGGTTTGCAGGTGATTGCTGTGACCCATTCGCCGCAAGTGGCGGCACGGGCCGCGCAGCATTTGTTGATTTCGAAAATGGAAGATGTGAAGGGCAAGCGCATGGTGACGCGGGTGCAGCCCCTATCATCACAAAGCCGCCGCGAAGAAATTGCGCGCATGCTGTCCGGTGCCTCGGTGACGGATGCCGCACGGGCCCAAGCTGATGAACTTTTGGCAGGGCGAGGATGAGCCGCAAGGACGCTGCCTTAGAGCATGAGAAGCTAGCTGCGGAGATTGCCGCGCATGATTTGGCCTATCATCAAGCCGATGCTCCCACCATTTCTGACGCAGCCTATGATAAGCTGCGCTTGCGCTTGTTGGAACTCGAAAACCAATATCCAACCTTAGCTAAATCCAGTTCAGCCTCCAAGAAAGTGGGTGCCGCACCTTCGGAGAAATTTGGCAAGGTTATGCATGCGGTTCCGATGTTGTCTCTCGCCAATGCATTTGCCGATGAAGAGGTGCATGAATTTTTGGGACGCATCCGGCGGTTTTTAAATTTGAGTGATGAGGTTCCTATTGCAGTTACAGCGGAGCCCAAAATTGATGGACTTTCACTTTCGCTGCGCTATGAAAATCGCAAGCTTGTGCAAGCGGCCACGCGCGGTGACGGTGCTGAAGGTGAGAATGTTACGGCCAATGTTCTCACGGTAAAAGATATTCCGCAAATGCTGCCTGCATCGGCACCTGATCTATTTGAAGTCCGTGGCGAAATATATATGTCGAACCATGACTTCGCAGCGCTCAATGAAAAGCAAATCCAACTGGATGAGAAAGTGTTTGCCAATCCGCGCAATGCCGCAGCTGGTTCATTGCGCCAACTTGATCCAAGCATAACGGCATCGCGGCCTTTACGATTTTTTGCTTATGCGTGGGGTGAAGCATCTGAGCTTCCGGCTGATACACAATGGGGTGTGGTGCAAGCCTTCAAGTCATGGGGCTTGCCAGTCAATCCATTGATGGTGCTATGCCATTCAGCCGATGAGTTGTTTGCGCATTATCGCCGTATCGAAGCGCAGCGTGCTACGCTGGGCTATGATATTGATGGTGTGGTTTACAAAGTGAACGTGCTTGCCTTGCAAGCGCGTCTTGGTTTTGTGTCACGCTCGCCGCGTTGGGCCATTGCCCATAAGTTTTCGGCGGAGCAGGCGACCACTGTTCTCGAAGCGATTGATATTCAGGTGGGTCGCACGGGTGCTCTCACCCCTGTGGCG
>JANYGE010000131.1 GCA_025362535.1 Hyphomicrobiales bacterium | reverse complement strand
CAATGGCATCAGCACGCTTGTTTCTGGACCGTCTGATGGCAGGCCCCACGCATGGCCAATAGCGATTGCCCCCAGCCTAAAAGAATGCGCCCAGGCACCTTGCGGCAAAAGAAGAAGGGCAAGGAAATTTCTGCGTTTCATAGTGTCTGTTAGACGCCCTTTAAAAAAATTGTCGCCATGATAAAGTGCCGCATGGCTGAAGTACATTTTACATCTAATTTGCGGCGGCACGTGGATTGCCCCACGGTGGAAAGTTCTGGCGAAACTGTGCGTAAAGTGTTGGATCATGTGTTTGCGGTTAACGCGCGGCTCCAAACTTATGTGCTGGACGATCAAGGTGCGTTACGCAAACATATGCGGATTTTGGTTGATGGTTTGGCTATTACAGATTTGGAAAAACTCAGTGATAAGGTGAGACCCAACAGTGAAGTTTGGGTGATGCAAGCGCTTTCGGGAGGATAATGCAATGGCACAAGGAATCTTGGTCTCTACGCGTAAAGGCCTATTTGAAATTGGCCGCAACCGAACTGCATGGACAGTTAAAGAAAGTTTTTTTCTGGGGGACAATGTTTCTCTTGCTTTGCATGACCCTCGCGATGGAACTGACTATGCCACAATCAATCACGGCCATTTTGGTGTGAAATTGCACCGCCGCTTGAAGGGCAAGAAATGGGTTGAAGTGGCAACCCCTAAATATCCCGAAAAGCCGGAAGGGCTTGTTGATCTCGATGGCTGGGGAAAGCCCGTGAAATGGACTACCCAAATGATCTGGGCATTGGAAACCGCTGGGCGAGATAAACCAAACAGCATCTGGTGCGGCACAATGCCGGGCGGATTGTTCCGTTCATCTGACCGTGGTGAGACATGGGAATTGATGGAAAGCCTGTGGCGACATCCTGATCGCAACAAATGGTTGGGTGGTGGGGCTGATATTCCGGGCATCCATTCAATCTGCGTTGATCCGCGCGATTCAAACACCGTGCGCTTAGCCGTGTCTTGCGGTGGCGTGTGGGTGACGCATGACAATGGCGTGACTTGGGCGCAATCGGCCCACGGAATGAAATTTGATAACGGTCCCAAATCAGAAGTTGAAAGTCCAGATGGGCAAGACCCACACATGATGGTGCAAAGTCCATCTGAACCCAAAAAGTTTTGGGTGCAACATCATGCTGGAATTTTCAAGTCTGTGAATGATGGCAAGAAATGGACCGCGGTGAAAGCCAAGCCTTCATCCTTCGGCTTTGGTGTTGTGGTTCACCCGCAAGACGCGGATACTGCTTGGTTTGTGCCCGGCATTAAAGATGAAAAGCGCATTCCGGTTGATGGCGCTTTAGTGGTGACCCGCACGCGCGATGGCGGCAAAACCTTCAAGAGTTTGAAAAAGGGCCTGCCGCAGAAAAACGCCTATGATGTGGTGTTTCGCCACGGCTTGGCAATTGATGATGGGGGCCAATGTTTGGTCATGGGTTCCAGCACTGGCAATCTCTGGGTCAGTGAAAATCAAGGCGATAGCTGGCAGATGGTAAGTGGCACTCTGCCGCAGATCTATGCGGTGCGGTGGGCTTAGAGCACGCGACGCAGAAACGTAATAACGTCCTCAACGATGCCGTCTTCGCCAATGCCCCAGAAGCAATGGTCGGCGCCTTCAATGGCTTTTAAGGTAACGTCACATCCGGCAGCCTGCAATGCATTGGCTAAAGCTTGCGATTGTGCAAATGGCACCATGCGATCCTTGGTTCCATGTTGAATGAGAAATGGCGGCACATTGCGTGTGATATAAGAAAGTGGTGAAGCAGCCAAAGCCGCTGCTTTATTCTCTTGCACGGCACCGCCAATCAACAAAGCCTCCGGCGCATCGGCAGCATCATGCGAGGGCCAGTTAACATTCATCACCCGTGCATCAGATTCCATGGTCAAGAAATTCACCGGCCCAAACCAATCCACCACGGCCTGCACGGCACTGGAACCTTTAAGCGGCCCAACGACACCTTCCATTGAAAAATTCTGATTTGTTACCCCAACAAGGCTGGCCAAATGGCCTCCAGCGGAATCACCCATCGCGGCGAAGCGCTTTGGATCAACGCCGAAATGAACAGCGTGATTACGCAAAAAGCGAATGGCCGCCTTGCAATCATGCAACTGTATCGGAAACCGTGCCTCAGCCGAAAACCGATAAGAAATCCGTGCGACGGCAAATCCCGCATCAAGCAACTTATTGACGAAATTCAACTTTTGATACTTCGGGTTAGAAATTGTGGGATGGCCCACAAACCATGCCCCGCCATGAATATAAATCACCAATGGCCATGGGCCATTGCCATCGGGCACCGTAACATCCAGCATTAGTGGCCTGAACCCACGCTCAACTGCAAAGACAACGTCTCGCCAAACCCTCCGACCGTGCTTGTTTAAATCAGGGGTAAACAATGCGGCCTGATAATCCATATCAATATCGGCCATTATTTCCTTCGAATCTTCGGGCAGCGCCATCAGCCAGATCCACCTACCTGCCGCAGGGCCAACATCATCACAACATGGGCTTCGCCTTCTCCGGTATTGGTGATCTTGTGGGAAACATCAGCGCGAAAGCGGATGGCTTCGCCCTGCTTTCCGACTTTAACCTCGGTTCCCGCCGTCACCTCAATCTCACCCGTTACAATATAGAGATGCTCTACAGTACCTTGCGGATGTGGCTCGGACTCTAAAACGCCTTTGGGCTTGGCATGAAAATCATACCATTGAAAACTTTCAACCAAACTTAAGGGCCCGACAATCGCCAAGCGGCACAAGCCATCCTGGCTTTCCAACATGGGAATACCAGATTTCGTCTGATGCTCGATAAACAGTGAGGTTGAATCGCCGCGCAAAACTTCATCAACTGTGGTGTCCAGAGCGCGCGATAGGCGGATAACTGTAGACAGTGTCGGATTGGTTTCATTGCGCTCAATTTGAGAAATAATTGACTTGGCCACGCCAGACTGCTCGGACAATTCACCCAATGATAAGTTATAGGCCTTACGCAGACGCTGAATGGTTTTGCCAAGTTCGGCACCAGATTCGCCATTGTTAGAGGGTGGAGATTTTGGCTTTGGACGAGTTGACATTTAGCTGTCCTTTGTTTAGAACTACCGTTCTGTATAACGAACGATTTGACTTCTGCAAGCAATTTGCGCCCAATATAAGCGATTTTCAATTGAAATCGTGGTGTTTGGTGAAGAATGTTTTGTGCGGATAAACGAACGGAGATTTGAAGATGCGTTATTTCCCGATCTTTTTCGATCTTCAAGATCGCAAAGTTATCGTCGTGGGCGGTGGCGAAGAGGCCGTTCGGAAGATACGTCTACTCTTAAAAACCACAGCAAAGATTGCTGTCATCGCCCCTGCCCTGCATGATGAATTGAAAAACAACGCGCGGATCGAATGGCTAGCAACGAAATTTGAAGGCCCATTATTAGAAGGTGCTGCACTGGTTTATTCCGCTGAACCTGAATTGAATGCACAGGTGAGTAAGGAAGCACAGGTGCGCGGCATTCCGGTTAATGCGGTAGACCAGGCCGATATTTCAACTTTCATTATCCCTTCCATTGTGGACCGCGATCCGGTGATTATTGCCATTGGCACAGAAGGAACTGCCCCGGTTCTTGGCCAAGGCTTGCGTGGCAAAATTGATACGATGTTACCCCAAAAATTGGGTCTCTTGGCCAAACGGGCAGCAGGGTTGCGTTCTCGTGTGGCAGCATCAGTTCCTCATGGCCAAACCCGCCGGAGCTTCTGGCAGAAATTCTTTTTCGGTCCAGCACGCGATGCGCTGTTTGATGGTGATGATGTTGCCTTTGCGTTAGCCGTTAATGATGCCATCCAAGATTTTTCTGGTGTTCCGCAGGGTCTGGTTTCCTTTGTGGGCGCAGGCCCCGGCGACCCGGAACTGCTCACACTCAAAGCACAGCGTAAACTTTATGAAGCCGATGTGATTGTTCATGATCGTGCAATCACAGCTGGCATATTGGAGATGGCCAGACGCGATGCGATCCGCGTGATTGCAGCACATAATTCGAAAGAATTGGAAGAGCTGCTGATAGCCTATGCCACGCAAGGAAAGCTTGTTGTCCGCTTGTTTGCTGGGCAAGAGCAGAACGAGCAAGCTGCTGACGAAAGAGCCGGACTGAAATGTCTGGGCATCGCAACAGATTCAGTTCCAGGCTTGATCACCTCCGTGGACGACTATGATGATTCACCATTCCCTGTTCGTCAGGATATTCAAGACGCAATCTTAAAGGCAGCTTCATGAACACCATAGAAAAAGGTCAGGTAATGACCGCGAACCGGCTCCGTGATGGTGATGCGGTATTTCTCACCCGCTCGGGCGTATGGAGCGAGAAGATCGATGACGCTGTGCTGGCCTTGGAACCACTGGCGGCAACCGCGTTAGAAGCGCGCGCTGCTGACGATGTGAAAGCCACTTTGGTCACCGGGCAATACTTATTCAAAGCCGAGCGTGTAGATGGCAAAATTCGCGCTGTGGAAATCCGCGAACGTATGCGCACATTGGGGCCAACAGTGCGCAGCGATTTAGGCAAGCAAGCAGATGGAACAGCAGGCGCTTTCGCCGCTGTGGAGGCATAACCCATGTATCGTTACGACGAATTTGATCATAAATTTGTGGCCGAGCGCACCGCGCAATTTCGTGATCAGGCAGCTCGCCGCCTTTCCGGTGAAATCACCGAAGACGAGTTCCGCCCACTGCGTTTGATGAATGGACTTTATCTGCAGCTCCATGCCTATATGCTGCGTGTGGCCATTCCTTATGGAACACTTTCCGGCAAGCAAATGCGCCAGCTCGCTTACATCGCTGATAAATATGATCGCGGCTATGGCCATTTCACCACCCGCCAGAACATTCAATATA
>JANYGE010000122.1 GCA_025362535.1 Hyphomicrobiales bacterium | reverse complement strand
CGCCATTCAGATATTTATAGGTGCAGCCAATGGCAAAATCAGCATTCACCTCCATCAATTGCCCGGGCACGGCACCAGCAGAATGGGCCAAATCCCAAATTATCAGCGCCCCCTTTTCATGGGCGCGGGCTGTCACCTGTTTCATATTATGGCGGCGCGCCGAACGGTAATCCGTTTCGGTGATCATCACCACGGCCACATCCTCAGTGATCGCATCATAAACCGCTTCAGGCTCGACCACGCGCAATTCATGGCCATCAGCCATGAAAGTGGAAAGCCCCTGCGCCACATAAAGATCAGAGGGGAAATTGCCTGAATCAGACAGAATAATTTTGCGTGTCGGGCGCTTGGCCAGCGCGGCGCTGAGCACTTTAAACAGATTGACCGAAATGGAATCCGCCACCACCACTGAATCGGGTGCCGCCCCAATCAGTCTGGCAATTTTGTTTCCCGCCTTGCGCGGCAATTCAAACCAGCCATGCTTGTTCCATGACGTGATAAGATCGCGGCCCCATTCAATCTCCACCGCATGCTGCACCCGCGCCACAGCGGCTTTCGGCAACACACCAAGCGAATTGCCATCCAGATAAATCACATTGCTGGGCAGGCTGAATGCGCGGGCCTTATGCGCCAGTCTATCGGCGTGATCCAGTGCTTCAGCTTCTGCCCGTGTCATCATCTTTCTGTCTCCACAATTTGCCGCTAGATAACTTACATGAAATTCTTGACCATCCCACTTGCGCTGCTTTTAGGCTGCCAGACGGCATTAGCGCAATCGCCAGAGCTTTCGATCGGTGAGACCACCAAGCTCATTCAAAAGGCGCGCAGTTCAACCCAAGACCCGCGCGGCTGGGCCATTGATTTGCTCGATGTGCTGCGCAGCGAAAATGTGGCCCAAAGCCGCGAGAATATCTGCGCAGCCATTGCCATCATTGATCAGGAATCAAATTTCGTGGCTGATCCTGCAGTGGCTGGGCTTGGCGCCTTGGCCGAAACGGCCTTGCGCACCAAGGCTGACCGCGTGCCGATTCTGGGCCGCTTGGCTTTGCAATTTTTGGAGACCACGCCGAGCGCCAAAGATTCTTATATGGAGCGCATTCGTTCCGCCCATACTGAGCGTGATTTGGATATGACCTATCGCAGCATGGTGGAGGATGCGAGCAAACGCGCCAGCCTTTCTCTGGTGGTTGAGAGTGGCCTGCTCAACCAACTGATTGAAGAGCGCAATGATATAAACACCATTGGCTCGATGCAAGTATCAGTGAAATTTGCACTGGAAAATGCCAAGCAAAGCCGCTGGCTGCCAATGAGCCTTAAAGATGTCTATGCGCTGCGCGATGAACTTTATACCAGACGCGGCGGGCTCTAGTATGGCGTGCTGCAATTGCTCGGCTATGAGTCGGGCTATAACCGCAAAATCTACCGCTTCGCTGATTATAATGCGGGCCGCTATGCCAGCCGCAATGCCGCCTTTCAAAATATCATCAGTACACTGAGCACTGTAAAGCTCACCAAGGATGGTGATCTGCTGCTTTATGATAAAAACCAGCAAGCTTTAAAAACTGTAAGCCAGAGCGAGAAGGCACTGCGCAGCATCATCGCTGCACAGCATTTAGGCCTTGATGATAAACAATTGCGCGCTGATTTGCTGAAGGAAAAAACTGCCGCGTTTACGACTACGCAGATTTATGTGGCCATTCGCAATCTGGCAAAACCACCTGTGGCCTTCGCCGAGATTCCCTCTATCGAACTCACCAGCCCCAAAATCCGCCATCACATGACAACGCAGAATTTCGCCGAGAGTGTGGAGAAGCGCTATCAGAAATGCATGGGGAAGTGACGGGTTAAGCTTTCACTTTCAAATTCTGTGGATCATAGATCGGTTTTAAATAGGGCGTGGCTTTTACCCGTTCCTGGGCCACCACCAATTCATAGGAACCAGCCATCACATAGTCTTCGCTAACACCTTCGGCATTGCGCACATAGCCCATGCCGATGGGCTTTTGCAGGGTGTAACCATAGCCACCGCTGGTGAGATAACCAGCAAATTTGCCATCGCGCAAAATCGTCTCACGGCCCACCAGAACAACGTCTTCGCGCTCCGTGGTAAAACCCACCAGCATTTTGCTGAGCGGCTTTGCCTGCTTGGCTTCAAGTGCGGAACGGCCAATAAAATCAAGATGGCTTTTCAGTTTAACGGCCCAGCCGAGGCCCGCATCAAAGGGCGTATCATTGGGCGTTATATCAGCACCCCAAGCCCTGTAACCTTTTTCCAGGCGCAACGATTCCAAGGCGCGGTAGCCTACAGGCTTCAACCCCAAAGGCTCACCCGCCGCCATCACCGCATCAAACACATCGCCCAAAGCATTGATCGGCGCATGCAGCTCCCAACCCAGTTCACCCACATATGTGACCCGCAAGGCGCGCACCGGATGGCCTTTGATCGACAGCGTTTTCACATCGCCGAATAGAAAATTCTCCGGAGTCAAATCGCCATAGGTAATCTTCTGCAAGATCTGGCGCGATTTTGGACCCATCACCACAAGTGTGCCGAAGGATTCAGTTACATCGCGCAGATTAACTTCCATTCCGTCCGGGATATGATCGGCAATCCAATGGAAATCATGGGCACGAAAACCTGTTCCGGTTATGATGTAAAATTGGTTCTCGGCAAGCTTGGCAACCGTAAGATCACATTCAATGCCACCGCGCGAATTTAACATCTGGGTATAGACCAGACGGCCCGGATATTTTGGCATTTTATTGGCGCATATAT
This sequence comes from Hyphomicrobiales bacterium, assembly GCA_025362535.1. GTDB lineage: Bacteria > Pseudomonadota > Alphaproteobacteria > Rhizobiales > Aestuariivirgaceae > Aestuariivirga. The sequence continues at coordinate 1,567 of JANYGE010000122.1, read as the reverse complement.
AATTAAGGGCAGCCTCGGCATCTTTGCCGCACAGTTCAAATTTTGCAAAAGAAGATTGATCAAACACGCCAGCACATTCGCGCACCAGCTGATGCTCAACGCCAACATGCGAAAACCAATTCTGCCGCCCCATCGAATAAATATCACGCGGTGCCACGCCTTCAGGCGCAAACCAATTGGGCCGCTCCCAACCCAGCTTGGAACCAAAACAAGCGCCATATTTTTTCAGTTTTTCATAGAGCGGTGACACAATACGCGGGCGGCCACTGGCATATTCTTCATGCGGGAAGCCCACGGTATAATGCTTGCCATAGGCCTCCAGCGTGCGCTCATTCACCCAGGCGCGGTCTTTATGTAAATTTGAAAAGCGCCTGATATCAACCGACCATAAATCGGTTGGCGCTTCGCCCTTCATCACCCAATCGGCCAGCACCCACCCAGCACCACCACCTGAGGCAATGCCAAAGGCGTTAAAACCAGCGCCCACATAGAAATTCTTCAACTCGGGTGCCGCCCCCAAAATGAAATTGCCATCGGGTGTGAAACTCTCTGGACCATTGATCATTTTCTTGATGCCGGCTTTTTCGAGCGCTGGAATGCGCGCCAAGGCTTGGCCCATATGCTGTTCGAAATGATCCCAATCATCTTCGAACAGTTGGAATTCAAAAGTATCAGGCACATCATCTTGTGTCCATGAAATTGGGTTTGGCTCATAGCCCCCAAACACCAAGCCGCCTACTTCTTCCTTAAAATAGGTGCGCCGATCCGGATCACGGATGGTGGCGGCATCGGGCGAAAGACCTTCCAGTTTTTCGGTGATCACATATTGATGCTTCACAGGTTGCAAGGGCACATTAACCCCAGCCAGAGCGCCAATTTGGCGGGCCCACATGCCGCCGCAATTTACCACGCGATCACATTTGATGGTGCCTTGTGTGGTCTTTACTGCGGTAACGCGGCCCTTCTCAATTTCAAATCCAGTAACCCGCACCCCTTCGACAAATTTCGCCCCATGCATTCTGGCCCCCTTGGCCAAGGACTGCGTGATATCAGAGGGTGAAGCCTGACCATCGGTTGGCAGAAATGATGCGCCAACCAAATCCGAGGTCTCAAGCAAGGGCCACATTTTTTTAACTTCAGCCGGAGAGAGCAAATGCATCTCCATGCCGAAGCTTTGCGCCGTGGTGGCAAGGCGCTTATATTCCGTCCAGCGATCTTCATTGGTGGCAAGGCGCAAACAGCCCGTCATTTTCCAACCGGTTTGCAAACCGGTTTCAGCTTCAAGATTTTTATAAAGCTCAACTGAATATTTCAAAACTTGGGTGATCGAGGCCGATGAGCGCAACTGCCCAACCAGCCCAGCGGCATGCCACGTTGAACCAGAAGTAATCTTATTTTGCTCCAGCACCACCACAGAAGCCTTGTGATCGCGCGCCAGATGATAAGCCGTGGAACAGCCAATAATGCCTCCGCCAATAACCACAACATCCACATGCGAAGGCAATATTCCAGTCATTTATCGTCCAAACCTTGTTTGATAATCCGTCAATATATTTTCAAAGCGCCC
>JANYGE010000119.1 GCA_025362535.1 Hyphomicrobiales bacterium | reverse complement strand
TTTGGTCTGCGAAAGCGTTTAAACCCCATCCATGCGCTTCCCGCCCTCATTTCTTGATGACATTCGCAACCGCGTTTCGATCTCTTCGGTGATCGGGCGTAAGGTGGCTTGGGATCGGCGCAAGACCAATGCGGGCAAGGGCGATTATTGGGCCTGCTGCCCGTTTCACGGTGAGAAGTCTCCGAGCTTTCATGCCGATGATCGCAAAGGGCGATACTATTGTTTTGGCTGCAAAGTCTCTGGCGATATTTTCACCTATCTGGTTGAAAAAGAAGGCGTGCCATTTCCGGAGGCTGTGGCGCAATTGGCGCAGGAGGCTGGCTTGCCGATGCCGGTGGTTTCGGAAGCTGATATGCAACGCGAAGAACAACGCGCAAGTCTTTATGAAATCATGGAATTTGCGGCGAAGTTTTTTGAAGCGGAACTACAAACGGCACGTGGCGCTAAGGCGCGCGGCTATCTTTCAGATCGCGGATTGAGTGCCGCCATTCAGAAAGAATTTGGCATAGGTTATGCGCCCGATGATCGTTCGGCCTTGCGCACGCATTTGGCAGAGAAAAATATCTCGGTTGAACAAATGGCTGAGGCCGGATTGGTGGTTTCCGGTGCTGATATTCCAGTGGCCTACGATCGGTTTCGCGACCGCGTCATCTTCCCGATCCGTGATGCGCGGGGGCGGGTGATTGCCTTTGGCGGCAGGGCGCTGCGGGCTGATGTTCCGGCGAAATATTTGAACTCGCCAGATACGCCACTGTTTCACAAGGGTGAGATTCTCTATAATTTTGATAAGGCGCGCGGGGTTGCCCACACGTCGAGCCAGTTGATTGCGGTTGAAGGTTATGTCGATGTGATCGCCATGTTCCGCGCGGGCTTCAGCGAAGCCGTTGCCCCGCTTGGAACGGCCCTTACCGAAAATCAATTGGCCCTCATGTGGAAAACCGTGGCGGAACCCACGCTGTGTTTTGATGGTGACAGTGCTGGGCAAAAGGCAGCCTATCGTGCGCTGGATTTGGCCTTGCCTTTATTGAAGCCTGGGCATTCGTTGAAATTCGCCTTTCTGCCGGAAGGCCAAGACCCGGATGATCTTTTAAAGGCCGAAGGGCCGGAAGCTGTGAAAGCGGTGATTGCGGCGGCCGAACCCATGGCCGCCGTGCTGTGGCAGCGGGCGCTGAACGAGAATGATCGCACAACACCAGAACGCCGCGCGCTGTTCGAGCGTGATCTCAAAACCTTGATCAGGCTTATTCAGGATGAGACGGTGCAGAAGCATTATCTGGCGGATGTGCAGGAGCGGCTGAACACGCTGTTCCGCGGCCAGCCAGTGGCGCGCGGCGGATTTACCAAAGGGACGAGAGACCGCCCACGCTTAAAATGGGGCCAGAAGGCGTGGGAGGTGGCCCAACCCGCCTCGCAGCAGCTCAAAGCCCTCGCCAGCAAAACCGGATTTGCCAGCACAAGTGAGCGGCGCGAGCGGATGATTGTGCTCTCGGTGATCAACCATCCAGAGCTTTTGCACGATGTTTGGAGCGAATTTGCTGCGACAGAATTATCCTCACGTGAGCTTGACTCACTCCGGTCACTTATCCTAGATAGCGCGTCCTCGGAAGAAAGCCTTGAAACGGCTGGCTTGCGGGGTCATTTGTTGTCTAAAGGCTTTGGTCCGTTGTTGGACCGGCTGGAGACGCAGGCAAAACGTTTGAATGAGTGGTTCCTCGGTCCTGATGCTGCACAAGATGATGCTCGGACAGGCCTCCGCCAAATGATTGCCTTACACCACAAAGCCGTCACACTCGATCGCGAGTTGAAGGCCGCTGAAGCGGCTTTTGCTGGCGAACCCACGGAGGAAAACCTCAACGCGCTGGTCGCGGTGCGCGACCAATTGCTATCGGCCAGTGGTTCTGAAGCCCAGATTTTGGGGTTTGGCGCTGCATCCGGTCGGGCCATAGATCAAGTAAGCTGATTTTCTTAAATCAGCCTGTCCGCTGATTTATAGTTAAGCAGCAATTAACAGCGCGGCGACTAGGTTTGCCCCGAATCAGTTTATGCGGCAGAGCAATCTGCTGGTTTTTTGAAGGATTGAGACTTTATGGCCCGTACGCCGACACCTGGTAAACCACCTGGCAAAGATGAACAAGACCCCGTATCGCCAAATGAAGATGGCGATGCCCCAGAGGCAGGCGATGCTTCTGATGGGCCGGTGCTTGACCTTTCCGATGCTGCCGTCAAGCGGCTGATCAAGCTTGCCAAGGCGCGCGGCTATGTGACCCTTGATGAGTTGAACGCGGTTTTACCTTCGGAAGAAGTCACCTCGGACCAGATTGAAGATATTTATTCGATGCTCGCTGAAATGGGCATCACAGTGGTTGAGAGCGAAGAAGAAAACGAAAGCGTTGTCGCTAAGGTTGAGGAAGTTGAAAGCTCCGAAACCGCTTTAATGAAGGTGGAAGCGCCAAAGGTTCCAACGGATCGTACCGATGATCCGGTGCGCATGTATCTGCGTGAAATGGGCCGTGTTGAGCTTCTCTCACGCGAAGGCGAAATTGCCATTGCTAAGCGCATTGAGGCTGGCCGTGAAGCGATGATCAGCGGCCTGTGCGAAAGCCCGCTTACGTTTCAGGCCATTATCATTTGGCGCGATGAGTTGAACGAAGGCAAAATTTTGCTGCGCGACATCATTGATCTGGAAGCCACTTATGCAGGCCCCGATGCGAAGCAAAATCAATCGGTGCAAACGCCGATGCCTTATGTGCCACCGAAGGAGGAAGTGCGGAAACAAGCTGAAGCCAAGCGGGCGGAAGCCAGCAAAAATGAATCGCGCCGTGCGCCACCGCCACGCCGTGGCGGCGAAGACGATTTCTCCGACGTGCTTTCACCCGAAGATTTCGACAAGCCAAATATCGAAGATGATGAAGATGACGAAGGCGATGACCTTGGCGTTTCTCTCTCGGCGATGGAAGCTGAGTTGAAGCCAAAGGTTCTCGAAGTTTTCGACGAGATCGCACGGCTTTATAAATCTTTGCGCAAATTACAGGATCAAGAAGTGCAGGAAGGCGAGGGGCTTTCACCTTCGCAAGATCGCCGGTATCGCAAGTTACGCGATGATATCATTACAAATGTGAAATCCCTGTCGCTCAACAATGCGCGTATCGAAGCGCTGGTTGAACAGCTTTATGATATTGCCAAGCGCCTCAATATTTTGGAAGGCCGCCTGATGCGCCTTGCCGAAACCTATAAAGTGCCGCGTGATGAATTCCTCAAAGAATATCAATCTAACGAGCTTGATGCTGATTGGTTGAAGCGTGTGGGCCGCCTTTCCAAGCATGGCTGGAAAAAATGGGTGAATGACGAGAAGGAATCCATCATCGTTATTCGCGATGAGATTTTTGAACTTGCCTCGGCGACTGGTTTGCAAATTCAAGAATATCGCAAGATTGTTGGCATGGTACAAAAGGGCGAGCGCGAAGCGCGCATTGCCAAGAAGGAAATGGTTGAGGCCAATTTGCGTTTGGTGATTTCGATTGCCAAGAAATACACCAATCGTGGTTTGCAATTCCTGGATTTGATTCAGGAAGGCAATATTGGCTTGATGAAGGCGGTTGATAAGTTCGAATATCGCCGTGGTTATAAATTCTCCACTTATGCCACATGGTGGATCCGTCAGGCGATCACGCGTTCCATTGCTGATCAAGCCCGCACCATCCGTATTCCAGTGCATATGATTGAAACCATCAACAAGATCGTGCGCACTTCAAGGCAGATGATGCACGAAATTGGCCGCGAGCCCACGCCCGAAGAAATGGCAGAAAAGCTGTCCATGCCTTTGGAAAAAGTGCGCAAGGTGATGAAGATCGCCAAGGAGCCAATCAGCTTAGAGACCCCAGTGGGTGATGAAGAAGATTCACACTTGGGTGATTTCATCGAAGACAAAGGCGCCATCCTGCCCATCGATGCCGCCATCCAAGCGAACTTGCGCGAGACCACAACACGCGTGTTGGCAAGTTTGACGCCGCGTGAAGAACGGGTTCTCCGTATGCGCTTCGGTATAGGCATGAACACCGATCACACTCTGGAAGAGGTGGGCCAACAGTTCAGCGTGACGCGCGAGCGCATCAGGCAGATTGAAGCGAAGGCGCTGCGGAAATTGAAGCATCCAAGCCGGAGCAGGAAGTTAAGGAGCTTCTTGGATAATTGACCTTTATGGTAGTAATAGCAAAATTCATTAGCTAGGATTGTTGTTTGTGGTTGATGCACAATGACAAGTTCTGGAAACACTTCGCAAGAAGGCAATGTGCCAATACGTGTCTCTGCCGTAAATGACTTATTTGCTTGGCGCTATCTTGCTGCTTGGGCCATTTTTTACGTGGCCTTTGGTGCTGTAAATGTTGTCTTCAACCAATATTGGAATTGGCATGAGAACTTGGCTCTTGTGCTATTTCTGGCCACCATAATCGTCGGATTTTATTGGCTCATTCGCGGGTGGAAATGGAAGGCCCTATCAATCTTTTCTGCATTACCAATTTTGTGGGTTTGCGATTTTGCTCTGACGAGCATCGGAGCTGACGTTGTGCAACGAAGTTTTTGGCTGACCTATCCTTACTATGCGAGTCATATCCAAACAGGGAGGCGAGAGCCTTTCAAGTGGGCAGAAAGTGGCTGGTTTCTGGGTGGAGGGACGGTGAACACGCTGTGGCATGAACCTGATGCAACTGTTTGGGATAGGTATAAGCCAGATTCAGATGGCAACCATCAATTTCTTATTGGAACTTCAGAGACAGTGACCACTCAAAAAGATGCGGCCGGCAATTGTGAAAGGCTGACGATCAGGCGTCTAGGCAGCGGATGGTATTTTGAAAATAATATGTATGGAGAGAGTTTATGCTAAATGACTCTAGTAATTTTTGAGACATTCCATTCGTTGTGGGGCATCCGCTAGATTGGCTTGTTGGCGCTACGGATGTCGAAATACCCGACTAGAGTAAGGCGTTAACGAGCTTCCTTGATAATTGATTTTTGGGGCGCTAAGAATGCTTCATGCAAAAGCCTGTGATTTTTACGATTAGTGCTGTTTGGGATGAAGAAGCATCAGTTTGGAGTGGGCATTGTGATGACCTTCCTGCAGCAGCTGATGCGCCGACACTTGATGGCGTTTTGGAAAAAATAAACGCTATGGCAATGGATTTGTTGCCTGATAATTTTCCGAACATTGATCCATCGACTGTGTTTTTACAAATCACTGCGCTGCGTGAAGCTGCTGTTGCTGCTTAATGGCGCCGCAATTTGATCGCCTTCTGCGCGATATTTTGAAGGCCGCAGGGTGTTATTTAGTGAGGCAGGGAAAAGGAAGCCATGAAATTTGGCATAGCCCGTTGACAGACAAAAACTTCCCGGTTCCGATTGGCATTCCAAGCCGCCACACTGCAAATGCTATTCTTCGCCAAGCTGGTTTGCCAAAGGGGTTTTAATGTAGATGAGTTGGAAATCTATTTCCCCACCCGTTCCGCATAACCATCCACCAGCGCCGTATTTTTTTGAAATCACGAAAAAGCTTCAACTTGAAACAATGACTTCCTTCACCCTCACCGCCCAACTCTGGAAATACTCTGGCGAGAGTGCATGGCACTTCATCACATGACCATTGGATGTTTCGGCGCGGATTAAGTTTTTGCAAACCGCTTGACGTGGTTTTGGGTCGGTTCGGGTTT
>JANYGE010000111.1 GCA_025362535.1 Hyphomicrobiales bacterium | reverse complement strand
GCCTGCTGCAGGATCCACATGAATGGTGAGAATTTTTTCTGGTGTATTATGCGCCACGTCTTCAATGCTCATGCCACCTTCGGTGGAAGCTATGAAAGCCACGTTTGAGGTTTCCCGATCTACCAGCATCGACAAATAAAGTTCACGCGCAATGGCGGTGCCTTCTTCAATGTAAAGGCGTTGCACAAGTTTACCTTCGGGGCCGGTTTGTGGGGTCACCAAAGTCATGCCCAAAATGCGGGTCGCTTCAGTTTTCACATCAGCAATGGATTTTACAACTTTCACACCGCCACCAAGCCCGCGCCCACCAGCATGGATTTGCGCTTTTACCACCCAGACCGGGCCGGGCTGGGCTTCTGCTGCTTTCACCGCTTCATCAACTGTAAAGGCCGCTGTGCCTTTGCCCGTGACCACGCCAAATTTGCGCAGCAGTTCCTTGGCTTGATATTCGTGGATGTTCATTATGCAAGTTCCGGTGCTAGAGTTTTTGCCGCCGCCATCAGGCCGTGAACCGCATCGACGGATTTTTGGAAGCCGGCTTTTTCTTCGGCATTGAGTTGCACTTCAACAATGCGCTCAACACCATTTTCACCAATTACAATCGGCACGCCTACATAGGTGCCATTCACGCCATATTGACCCGTGAGATGGGCTGCACAGGGTAACACGCGTTTGAAATCTTTGAGATAGCTCTCAGCCATGGCAATCGCCGATGAGGCTGGGGCATAATAAGCTGAACCGGTTTTGAGCAAGCCTACAATTTCAGCACCGCCATCACGGGTGCGTTGCACGATCTGGTCAATTTTTTCTTGTGTGCTCCAACCCATTTTCACCAGATCAGGAACAGGAATACCTGCCACTGTCGAATAGCGTGTCAGTGGCACCATGGTGTCGCCATGGCCGCCCATCACGAAGGCATTCACGTCTTTGACCGAAACTTTAAATTCTTCGGCGAGGAAATGTTGGAAGCGGGCCGAATCCAAAACACCAGCCATGCCGATCAGCATATGGGTTGGCAGGCCAGAGAATTTTTGCAAAGCCCAGACCATCACGTCGAGTGGATTGGTGATACAGATTACGAAAGCCTTTGGCGCGTAGGCTTTGAGGCCTTCACCCACCGATTTCATCACTTTCAAATTGATGCCCACCAGATCATCGCGGCTCATGCCGGGTTTGCGGGGCACACCTGCGGTGACAATGCATACATCGGCACCGGCAATGGCTTCATAAGAATTGGCACCGGAGAGTTTCGCATCAAAACCTTCAACACCGCCTGATTGGGAAAGGTCAAGCGCTTTGCCCTGAGGCAGGCCTTCAGCAATGTCGAACACCACAACATCGCCCAATTCTTTGAGGCCGGCCAGATGGGCCAAAGTGCCCCCAATCATGCCGCCGCCAATCAAAGCAATTTTCTTACGTGCCATCTTAGAAACCCCTTATGTTGCAGTGCGAAATTTTGAAACTGAATAGACCTGTTGGAAAATCACTTCAAGACAAGAATGATTGACTTGCGTTCATCAATTTATGACGTCCACCAGTCAGTTGACTGCATTTCTTGCAGCCTGGACGCAGTGCGCAGGAATTCAGATTTATGCTGGCCCCCGCTGCACAGCTTGTTTGCAGGGGCTTCGGCAGAGATAATCACACGGGTTTTCATATCGTAAAAACTATCAATCATCAAAATGAAGCGTTTGGTTGCGTTGCGTTGGCTCACTTTCAGAACCGGAACATGATGGATGAAGATGGTGCGAAAGTTACGCGCCAAGGCCAAGTAATCTGGGGCCGCCAATGCTTGCTCGCAAAGTTCGGCAAACGTAAAACTGGCGCATCCATGAGCAGCCCGTGGGACATGAAGTTTGCGCCCGAGAAAGTCTAAATCCTGGGACATCCCTTCGGCCCCATCGGTGAGTTCATTCCAAAGCTCTTCCATTTCAGCATCGGCTTTGTTGCCCAATGGTGTGAGATAGGTTTGGCGTGAGGCCATGCGCCCCAAACGATAATCTGTGCCAGCTGCCAGGCTAACCACATGCAGTGAGCTGTTGAGCTTGGCAATGAAGGGCAGAAAGAGATGCCGGTTGAGTCCATCCTTATAGAGCTGGTCTGGCGGCAGATTAGAGGTGGTGACGATGCATACGCCGCGCTCTCCAAGGGCTTCAAACAAGCGGCCAATGATCATCGCATCAGCAATATCGCTGATCTGCATTTCATCAAGGCAGAGGAGTTGGGCGCGCACGGCAATATC
>JANYGE010000098.1 GCA_025362535.1 Hyphomicrobiales bacterium | reverse complement strand
GATATTGGCCGAACGGGGTTTGCCAAAAGGCGATAAGTCTGGCTACGACCTTTTCGACAATCTTGGATCCATGGGTCTGACCTCATTCATGCAGGAAGTGACAAAGGTTCGGGCTCTTGAAGGAGAGCTTGCCCGCACAATACAGCTCATGAATGGCATCAAAGCAGCACGGGTCCACATTGTGCTGCCACAAGAGGGAAGCTTTAGGTCTCTCAAGGAACCTCCCTCTGCTTCAGTTATGATAAGAACTGATATGAATGATGGCAAAAGCTATGCCCCGGCGGTGCAACAGCTGGTTGCAGCAGCGATTCCTGGAATGACCAAAGATATGGTTACGGTGCTCGGTACTGATGGAACAGTACTTGCCTCGCATGGTGATCCTTTGCTGGATGGGCCAGAAACAATGGTGAATCTCGAAAAGACGTTGGCCAAAGACATCCAAGAGCGGGTTTCTCTCACACTTGCTCCGTTTCTTGGAGCAGATAGCTTTCGCGTGAGTGTATCGGCAAAGCTCAATACGGATCGGACTCAAACCAATGAAACAAAATATGATCCAGAGTCGCGTGTTGAGCGATCGGTAAGAACTGTTAAGGAGCTTGGCGAGGCACAGAACAAGGCAAGCCAATCAACCACCAGTGTTGATCAAAGTGTCCCGACTGAAACGGCTCCTTCAGCAAGTGGACAACTATCTTCAGAAAAGAATGATAAGAAAGAAGAGCTTACGAACTACGAAATTAACTCAAAATCTATAGCGGTCGTAAGTGAAGGCTATAGAGTTGAAAAGCTCTCTGTTGCTGTGTTGATTGATAAGGCCCAAGTCGTGAAAGCTCTGGGTGCTTCAGCAACCCCAGATCAAATCGATAAGCAGATCGCTGAACTTAAGCTTTTGGTAAGTTCGGCAAGTGGTCTGGATATAAAAAGAGGTGATACTCTTGAGCTTTCAGCAATAGATTTTCTAGCCCAAGATGCCTTGATTGAGCCAGTAGCTTCCGATGGTTTTAGTACAATTTTGATGAAAAATCTTGGAACCTTCATAAATGCTATTGCTCTGCTCGGCGTCACATTTCTTGCCCTTCAATTTGGGTTAAAGCCGATGCTGAAAGCAATCGCAAAAGAACCAACAGGTGCGCTTGGGCAAAGCGGTATGGACATGCCGATGCTCAATGCGTTTGGAGCAAATGATCCATTTCCAGCCTTGGGCTCGGATGGCATGGGTGGTGGCATGGCAATTGGCAATATGGCTGGCATGGGTGATTTTCAATTTTCTGGGAGTCCAGGAGAAGCTGAAGGCGCATTGATGGCAAAACAAAAACTTGAAGAGCTCGTGGCGTCTGATAGTGAGAAGGCCGCGAAGATTCTCAGGAAATGGCTGTCAGAACCAAAAGCCAAAGTGGCATGAGATCTTTACAAAACTTTCTGCCGGAATTCGACAATGTTCTTCAGTTAGAGCCTGCTGTAACGCATGCGCCCATCCACCTGAATGGGAGCCATGATCCCGATCAAGACGATCAGGCGGCTCGTGCTTTAGAAGAAAAGCTTGCCCAAGCCTATGAAGCAGGGAAGGTTGACGGCTTGTCGGCGGCTCAAATTGAGCATGAAGCCCAACTCGATCACCTTCGTGTTGAAAATCAACAGAATTTGGACGTTGCGCGAAAAGACTGGGAAGAGGTGGAGGCAGGCAGAATCGCTTCGTCAATTACAACCGCCCTTGCTCAACTGGAAAGCAAGATGGATGCATTGCTCCTAACGCTTTTAAAGCCTTGTGTGAGAAAATTGGTTCCTCTGATGGCGCTTGAGGAGATTGAAGGCCTGCTCGCCACGCCACTTTCAGAGAAGGTTAGCTATGATCTGCATCTCAGTGGTCCTTCTGGTTTGGTTGATTCCATTTGCCAGAATCTAAACTCACACAAGATTGCAGTGATAACCGAGATTACAGATTCGCTAGAGGTTCAAATTCACTGTGAAGAATTTTCACTAACGACAAGAATTGGCGAGTGGTTGAATCGGATTGATGATGAGATAGCTAAATAATATGGAAAGCGGTCCGCAAGATCATGCCACGATAATCATTGTCAAACGCAAAGCGCACAGTGATCACAGTCACCATGGCGGCGCATGGAAAATTGCATACGCAGATTTTGTTACGGCGATGATGGCATTTTTTCTTGTTATGTGGCTGATCAATGCCGCCAATGAAAAAACGCGAGCTCAAGTTGCGAGTTATTTCAACCCGATCAAATTGACGGATTCGTCAACGGCAAAGAAGGGCATCAGTAACCCGCGCGATAGGACACCTGTGCCGGATGATAAGAAGACTCCACCGACAGAAAATCCCGAAAGTCACAAGTTAAAATTAGAAGAGAATAAGCCTGTAGATGCGCAGGGTGGCCGCTATACTGATGAACAACTCTTTCGAAATCCCTATGGAATTCTTGGCCTTCTTGCTGGTGAGGCCCTAAACGACATAACTGGTCATGCCGAAAAGGGACTAGCGATTGTCGACCCGACAGTGCAGGGGGATAAGGATGGCAAATATTTCCGCGATCCTTTCGATCCCTATGCTTGGCGTAAGCCTTCGCCGCCAAAGCCCGTTGAAAATTCGGTAGAGACTTCAGATGCGGTAAAAATAGCTAACGAAATAAAGAAGTTAGAGGTTAAAGTTGAGGATGGTGCTGAGGCTAAAGTCGAGGTTAAGTCCGAGGCTCCAAACCTGATCAGTACCAAAGTTGAAACAGAAAATTCGAATATCGCAAAACTGCCCGTAGCCGAAAAGCCTGAATCATTGGCACCTCAACTTGCTAATAATACGAAGATCGAAAACACAAAACTATCTGAAGAGGACTCTAAAAATACTGCGGATGCGAAGGATGCTGTCTTGCTGCAGCAGCGCATCACTAAGGTATTAGAGGGCTTCCCAACGGATGAAGAGCCTACTCTTGAAGTGAAGAAAACATCCGAAGGCATTTTGATAAGCCTCACGGATAGTCTTACTTTCGATATGTTTGGCTTGGGATCGGCCCAACCAAAACCCACGCTTATTCTGATGATGGAAAAGATTGCCGACGTCATCAAAGATTATAATGGGACACTTGTTATCCGTGGTCACACCGACTCTCGCCCGTACCGCAATGGTGGTGGTGATAATTGGCGTCTTTCCTCATCCCGCGCTCAAATGGCTTACTATATGCTGGTGCGGGCAGGGGTGGATGAAAAAAAGGTTGAGAGAATCGAAGGCTATGCTGACCATAAATTGAAGTTCCCCGATCAACCCGAAAAATCGGGAAATCGCCGCATTGAACTGCTGTTAAAGGCCGTTGAGAAATGAATGGCATAACAAAAGTAGTGATGTACGCGGCTTTGGTCGTTGGCACTGCTTGCGTAGATGCTTTTGCCGGATCGCTACTTCAAATTCGAGACAGCATTAGAAATATTGAAAGGCTGCAGGATGCGACGACACAAGGTGATACATCAGCAATGGAACTCTATTCAAAGCTTATGCATCAGATTGAGGCGGATATTTCAACGGCGACGGCTGAGCAGCTGTCGGACTCTCAAAATGCTAGAGCGATCGCTGTTTTTCTCTTAAGTGGAGGAAATCCAAATGCAGTCGAAAAAGCATTTAGAAACATCAAGCTTGAAGATGGAGACAGCCTGCTTCTTGAGGGTGCACTGGCTTATGCAAATGGCAATAAAGAAAAGGCGGTCAGGGTGCTTACGAAATTAGATCAATCAGAGTTTCCTCCGAACGTAGTTGGAAGATTGAACCTCATTCTGGCAGCACTGTTGGCAGACAGCGATTTCCCATCGGCTATTTCGAAACTATTGAAGGCGAGTGCTATTATGCATGGCACAATAGTTGATGAAGCTTCCCTGAGACGATGTGTGAGCTTTGCCTCAAAAATAAATGACATTGTAAATTTTGAGAACTGTGCCTCAAGCTATATGCGTCAATTTTCTCAATCCTTGTATTGGGATGATTTCGTTTCAAATTTTGAAACTGAATCTGCATTAATCGACGATAAAAAAACTTTATACTTTGCCTCGTGGCTTGTTCCGACTTTGCATGAGCTTCCGGTTTCTGTGGAGGTCGATATTTTGTTGGAAATCGCGAAAAATGCAGTTCCAATTGGAAATCTAATTTTAGCTAATAAATGTGCTAGCAGGGCAGCGCTGCTGGCCGATGATGCCAGTGTTTCAAAGGATCGAGCCCAACTTTACGTTGCTGCCAGCATGCTCGGCTTGAACGAAGTTGCTCTGGCGAAACTAAGATTGAACTCAATTCAAAACGCATTGCTCGTCGGGGATGATTTGGAATTGTATCGCAAAGTTACAGCTATACTGAAGCAAATTCACGGCCCAGCAGCTGCTGTCGATCAATCTTTAGCACTCCCAGAAGACGCTTCAACAAAGCCCTTTGATGATCTCGTGGCAAAGGCGAAGCTTGCTTTAGGGGAAATAGATCCAAATGAAATGAGCCTCAGTCAATGACCAAATTAGACCTCACCATGCAATCGGCAAGCATTCCAGTTGGCAAAGCTGGTGCGGCATTCGCGCATAAAATGAAAGCCCAAAATGGGAAAGCGGCACTCGAATTTATTGAAGTGATGGCAGGCGAAGATAAGCAACCGGAACCTAAAGGCCAGAACGAGAATGTTCACCACTCCCCGCGTTTGAAGCAAGTGGTAGATCTCCAACAAAATGAAAACCCGAAAGAGCTTATTCCAATCGACGTTGACCAGAACTTTGGCGGTGATGATGATGTCGATGGTGAAATAGAAGTGGAAACAATCAAAGATAATACACCTAAAAAGCACGATAAATTGGCGATACCTGACGAAAAAAAACTACCGATTGAGATTCAATCAAGCGTAACAAATTTGTTGGCGAACTTGAGTGCTGATAGAAAATCTGATCCAATTCCACAGAATAATGAAAAAGTTACTTCGGATAAGTCGGCTTTGCCGCGCATGAATCAAATTGATATCTTGCCCATCAAACATTCGCATCTGTTGGATATTGTGAGCGGAGACGAGAAGCCGATTGTTGTGCAAAGTCAGAAAATTGCGGAAGATAATCCGGAAGTGAAAGTTGCTGATAAGCATCACAGTATTGAAACAGCAAATCTACTTTCCACCAAAGATAAAAGAACTCCACTCGTCACTGAAAAGATCGCAATTTCGATTTCTAAAACCGAGACACATTTCTTCATCGACACAGCCAATGCTATGGCACCGCAGATGGCGGCTAAAATTGTTGACCAGCTTAATGGTGGTGGCCCGCAATCGACCTCGGCAACTTATAAGACTCCCTTGGACAATCGGCCAAATCTCGTCAAAAGCTTACATATTCAGTTGATCCCAGAGAGCCTTGGGGAACTGAATATCGTTATGCGTCTACGTGGAACAGAACTTACCTTGAAGGTCGAAGCTGCTTCTAAAATGGCAGCGGTTAAATTGACCGAAGATAAAGATCTCCTCGAAGATATCCTCAAGAAGGCAGGCTTTGATTTGGCCGACAATGCTTTGACCATCATTGTGCGTAGCGATCACTCAATGGCCAGCACCAATCAATCGAACGGTCCGACTTTTGGTGATCGACCGAACCCGGATAATTCTAGTGCATATTTTGGAAACCCGTTTGGAGAGCGACATGAAAAAGAACAGGACCAGAATCGAAGCCAAAAAGGCGAAGCCTCCAGTTCTGGGCGCATTGCGGCTGGTAAGAACAAGGGTGATGGCAATGCTGGTGTTAATTCCAGCGCTGTTTCCAGTTCAAATCTATACATCTAATTTAAGCTTAGCCAAGAGTGATGGCCCTGATGATCAAAGGGTGTGCGAACGCCAGATGGTCAAAGCTTCAACGCTGCACCATGTTCCACTTGGGGTGTTGTATGCCGTAGGGATGACAGAGACTGGCAATAAAGGCTCTTTGCATCCTTATGCGCTGAATATTGAGGGTAAAACAGTTTTTACTTCGAGTGCAAATGAAGCGCTTCGGGTGTTTAAGAGATCGAGAAACGATGGGGTCAAACTGATAGATCTTGGGTGCATGCAGATCAATCATCACTATCATGGGAGTGAGTTTCCCTCTGTTGAAGCCATGCTTGATCCCTGGACAAATGTTGACTATGCGGCAAAATTTTTAAGCGAATTGAGAGAAAGAGAGGGGAGCTGGACGATGGCTGTTGCCCGCTACCATGCCGGCCCAGATAATAATCCGGCTCAAAAACGTTACGTCTGTACCGTTATTCGCAATCTGATTGGAAGCGGTTTTGGTGCATGGACCCCGGCTTCAAAGGAATTCTGCCGTTAGGTGTTGAATTACAGTTTAGCGCAAGCTGGCGGAGATATGCTGTTTTCATCACAGGAGTGAAAAACTAATATGAGCCTTTACGGAATAATGCGGACGAGTACTTCTGGCATGGCCGCCCAAGCGGGGCGCCTTTCCATGGTTGCTGATAACATCGCTAACGTAAACACAACTGGCTATAAGCGAGCCTCCGCCGAGTTTTCTTCACTTTTAATCGAAGGTGGCTCCAGCGGTGCGAACTATACCTCTGGCTCTGTCGATGTCGATGGACGCACTGCAATCAGTGAGGAAGGTGGACGCGAAAGCACCTCATCAGCAACAGATCTCGCCATAAAAGGCGATGGCTTCTTCGTGGTTTCAGATTCTGTTGGCACGCCTTATCTGACGCGAGCCGGATCATTTGTGAAAAATGAAAATGGCGAATTGGTCAATGCCGGTGGCTATAAGTTGATGGGGTATCCCCTGACCAATGGCCAGCCTTCAGTGGCTGTCAATGGGTTTAGTGGATTAACACCTGTAAGCATTGGCGATCTAACGCTCACGGCAAAAGCCACCAGCACAGCCCAATTCACCGCCAATCTTCCTTCCAATGCAGCCGTGACTGCTGCTGCTGACCTGCCATCAACGAATTCGGCAACTGCTCAATACTCTGGAAAATCGTCGCTTATTACCTATGATAATCTTGGTAATAAAGTTCTTGTCGATATGTATTATAGCAAGACTGCGAGCAATACGTGGGAAGTTACGGCCTACAACCAGGCGGACGCAACTGCTGGTGGGTTTCCATATAGTTCAGCAGCTCTTGCAACCTCTACTTTGTCCTTCGATGGCACTACGGGTGCTTTGACTCCGGCAAGTGCTCAATTATTGACTGTACCAATTCCTAATGGAGCGAGTGCCGTTATTGATCTTGGTAAGATGAGTCAGCTTGCGACCGACTATGTCGTTCTTTCAGCAACCGCCAATGGCAATCCTCCAAGTGGGGTTGATCTCTTAGAGATTACAAAAGATGGAACACTTGTTGCCACATTCGGCAATGGAACACGGGTCTCTGTTTATAAAATCCCGCTCGCGACGGTGGTTAGCCCTGATCAAATGCAGGCGCTTTCCGGCAACGTGTTTTCGGCCACGAAAGCTTCGGGAGATGTGAAAATTGGTGTTGCTGAAACGGCAGGGTTTGGTTCCGTGCTTTCAAATACGCTGGAACAGTCAAACGTTGATCTTGCCACAGAACTCACACTGATGATCGATAGTCAGAGAGGTTATGCCGCCAACTCAAAAGTCTTTCAGACTGGCTCTGAATTGATGGATGTATTGATTAATCTCAAGCGATAGTAAATTTTTATTAGGGTAAATTTTTAGTTATGGCATCACTTTCGACGGCTCTGAACTATGCACGATCAAGTCTATCAACAGTTGCTGGACAGACAGCACTAACATCGCAAAATATTTCAAATGTAAATAATGCCAATTATTCGCGCAGGTCTGCTTCTGTCACCTCTCAATCAAGCGGGTCTATTTCAATTTCGCGTTATGATCGCGCAACTTCCAGCGCGCTCCTCGATAAATTATTGAGTTCTTCCTCCACTTCAGCAGGAAGTAAAGCAATCATCGATAGCATTAGTATGCTTGCAACAACGGTTGGGGATCCTGAGAGTGGGACTTCTCCTGCAGCACGTTTAAATGCATTGCAATCGTCTCTGAGGATTTACGAACAAAATCCGTCAGATCAAAACTTGGCTTCGAGTGCCATCGAATCCGCGCGTAGTCTTGCCCAGGGACTAAACGATGCAAGCGCAATTATCGGAAATGTGCGCAATCAAGCTGATAAAGATATCGGAGAAAGCGTAACAAGGATTAACAATCTTCTACAACAATACAAAGTTGTGAACGATGCGATTACGCGCGGCGATATTTCAAAGTCCGATATGGTTGATAATCTTGACAACCGTGATAGCATCATCAAGCAATTGTCTGAAGAGATTGGCATCAAGACCATATCAAGGGCCAATGGTGATATTGCTCTTTATACAGATAGTGGTGTTAGCCTCTTCGAGACCACACCAAGAACCGTGTCCTTTAAGCCCACACCCAATCTTGCACCGGGAACTTCAGGTGGTGATGTCTATATAGACGGTGTTGATATTACGAGTTCATCAAGCCCGATGCCCGTTCAATCGGGGAATATTTTTGGACTTATAAATATTCGCGACAAAGTAACCGTTACATACCAAACGCAGATGGATGAATTTGCTCGCGGACTGATCACGATGTTCTCGGAATCGGATCAGAGTGCAGTGCCAAGTTTGGCCGACGCAACGGGACTATTTTCATATTCGGGCTCACCTGCTGTTCCAGCTGCTGGAGTTGCAATTCCGGGGCTCGCAAGTTCAATCCGCTTGAGCGCTGCCGTTGACCCTACTCAAAGTGGGACTGTTTCAAAGCTTCGTGACGGTGGAATAAATGGTGCAAGCTATGTTTATAACAGCACATCAGCAGCAGGCTTTTCTGACCGTCTAAATCAACTCTATGAGGCAATTGATGGCACTCTTGTTTTTGACCAAAGCGCCCAACTGTCTACAAGCACAAGCCTAAAAACATTTGGTTCGTCTTCATCCGGATGGTTGTCCGCATTGCAAAAGCGGGCTACTGAGACAGCTGATTTGCAGACCGCAACAAGTCAACGTGCTAGCGATGCATTGCAGACCGCCACAGGTGTCAGTCTTGATGATGAAATGGCCCATATGCTTGAACTCGAACGTTCTTACCAAGCTTCTGCGAAACTAATCAGCACTGTTGATCAAATGTTTCAGACATTATTTGGAGCAATAAAGTGATTGTCTCAACACGTTCTCTGTGGCGAGCTACATCTCAGCCAATTGCTGATCTCCAGCAAAAGATAAAAGATGCTCAGCTCGAGGCATCCACTGGGCGTATGACAGATCTTGGAACGAAACTCGGAGCGAAAACCTCGCTGAGTATCGATTTGCGCAATGTTGTGGATTTGGGAACGGTTGCGATTGAACAAAACGGCCTTGCTGCCAGTGAGCTGCAGGTCAGCCAGAATTCTCTCACGAATTTGATGGATATTGCACATAGTTTTGTTAGCACCTTAATAGGTGCGCGCAATGCAACGAATGGTCAGGCTTTGGTCAAGGATGCTGCGAAAAATGCGCTTGCTAGCTTGCAAACAATTTTAAACACGACGCAAAATGGCAAAGCTTTGTTTGCGGGAATCAACAGTTCAACCTCTCCGATTTCCGATTATACAAGCACACCAACCAGTGCCGCAAAGACAGCAGTAGACGCGGCATTTGCCACCCAATTTGGCACGTCTCAAACTGGCGCTGGGGTTTCGTCAATTACCTCAACTCAAATGGAAAGCTTTCTGGATGGCCCATTTGCTAATCTTTTTACTCAGGCAAATTGGTCTTCAACCTGGTCGACTGCGTCTACCCAGAATTCAAAAGTTCGGATTGATGATCATCTTAAAGTAGATGCTGCAACCAATGCGAATGAAGATGCTTTTCGTGATATGGCGAGAGCCTTTACGATGGTCCTTGATCTCGGCACGGGATCGCTCAATCAAGCTGCCTTCGAAAAATTAGTTGATAAAGCGACAACAGTTGCCAGTTCAGCCGCGAGCAAGGTTGGGGATATTGCTGGCCAGCTCGGCAATACCCAGAAACTTTTATCTGATCAGAAAACCAGGTTAGAGCAGCGGAATGACATTTTAATGCAAGGACTCGAGGGCTTAGAGGGTGTCAATCAAGCTGAGGTGGCCACAAGAGTGAACACGCTCACGACGCAGCTCGAAGCTTCGTATTCTCTAACTGTCCGTATCAACAAGCTCAGTCTGCTGAACTATTTATAATGCAAATTATGTCGAGTAAGGAATCTTATGTCTAGCTCATATTATGCAGAAGTATTGGAAGACTCTTCTGCGGATTCGCGCGAGCGCGAGCGTGAAGTTATAAAACGGTCGATTGTGATGTTGAACAATGCTCGCGAAAAAGGGCATAACTCACGTGAAGCGATTGATGCACTTTACTATTTGGATCGTCTTTGGAGCCTCCTTCTGGATGATCTCGCAAATGAAGGAAATCGGTTGCCCAAAGAACTTCGCGCGAGCCTCATCTCGATTGGCATTTGGATTCTGCGGGAAGCGGAAAGTATTCGAAATGGCGGCTCGCAGGGTTTTGACGGCCTCATCGATATCTCAGAAACAATTTGTCAGGGATTGGGAGGTAGCAAAAAATGAGAATCCATCTTAAAAAAGGTGAAAAGCTATTTGTAAATGGCGCGGTGATTAGAGCAGATCAAAGATGTTCGATTGAGTTTCTGAATAACGTCGCCTTCCTGCTTGAGACTCATGTGATGCAAGCTGAAATGGCGAAATCGCCTTTCCAACAGCTTTATTTTGTTGTTCAAACGCTATTGATGAATCCTGAGAATGAATCTCTTACACGCCAAATGTATTGGCACCTTTCAGAGTCTTTGCGGGCCGTCGTGGAAAGCCGAAACCTGCTAACGGGGCTCGATAGTGCTGATGAATTGATTAAATCACAACGCTACTTTGATGCTTTGAAAATCATTCGTGGTCTGTTTCCGATTGAAAGCAGAATTATGAATGCGGTTAGCAAAGAGGAAGATAGAATTATTGAGAGGCATGTTGCATAATGACGGTATCACCAGTTTCGAATTCTTCTGCTGTAGCGCCCCTCGTGCCCAAAAAGACCACTCTTGATTATAATTCATTTCTTAAACTGCTTGTTGCAGAAATGAAAAACCAGGACCCGACAAATCCGACAGACACTGCAAAATACATCTCGGAGTTGGCATCATTTTCGTCTGTCGAACAAGGCGTCAATACCAATAAGAAATTAGATTCACTTATGACTTCAGTTCAGCTCTCCCAGGCCCAAGCTTTGATTGGCCATAGCTTGGCTGATCAAAGTGGAACGGATTTGGGCAAAATAACGGGAATTGAAATAGGCGAAACCACCTCAATTGCGACACTTGATAGTGGCCAAAGAGTTGAACTTGGAGCCGGATATAAGATAAGCTGAAAATGAATGAAGTTGACGCGCTTGACCTGATTCGCGAGGCAATTTGGACTGTGATCGTTGCCGCTGGACCTGCTGTTGGGCTCGCAATGACGGTTGGAATTGTAATAGCGCTCATCCAAGCGGTCACCCAAATTCAGGAAGTGACTTTGACATTTGTGCCGAAAATCGCTGTCATCTTCGCCACAATGTTGCTGACGGCTCCCTTCATTGCATCGGCGCTTTACAGATTTAGCGAGCTAATTTTTCAACGAATTCAATCAGGTTTCTGAAGCCGAAGCAAAATACAATTTCAGGCAAGTTTTACATTCAATAACGTTCTTTTAGAGGGGAATTGAATGGCCGCTACGCTCGCTCAAACTGTTAGACAGCAAGAATCCAAATCAAGTCGTGATATGGGTTTTGCGATCTGCGTGGTTGTCATTCTTACTGCGTTTTTCTTACCGGTTCCGGCAATTCTCATTGATATTGGGCTCGCATTTTCTATCTCACTTTCAGTTTTGATTCTGATGGTGGCACTGTGGATTGCCAAACCTCTAGACTTTTCAGCATTTCCAACTGTCTTGCTGCTTGCAACCTTATTGAGATTGTCGCTCAACGTAGCAACAACCCGGCTAATCCTGTCAAAGGGCAGCGAAGGTTACAACGCTGCCGGCCATGTTGTTGGGGGATTTTCTCAATTTGTGATGAACGGCGACTTTGTGATCGGTGTTATCGTATTCATAATCTTGCTGACTGTTAATTTCATGGTGATCGTGAAAGGTTCAACGCGTATTGCAGAAGTTGGCGCTCGCTTCACCCTTGATGCCATCCCGGGCAAGCAAATGGCGATTGATGCCGATCTATCGGCGGGCATTATTGATGACCGCGAAGCAAGACAACGCCGATTGGAATTAGAACAAGAAAGTTCTTTTTTTGGCGCAATGGATGGTGCTTCAAAGTTTGTTCGCGGTGATGCGATCGCCGGACTTATAATCACTGGCGTCAACGTGTTTGGTGGAATGGTGATTGGGGTCACCAGACACAATATGAATTTCAGCCAGGCTGCTGATATCTATACCAAGTTGTCAATCGGCGATGGCCTGGTTTCGCAGATCCCCGCTCTTATTATCTCATTGGCTGCAGGTCTTCTTGTATCAAAAGGTGGAAACAAAGGCTCCGCTCAAGAAGCGATTGTACGTCAACTCAGTGGCTATCCTCGCGCTTTGGGCATAGCAAGCATTTTGATTGGGCTAATGTCTCTGATGCCTGGACTTCCGTTTCTGCCTTTCGCTGCGATAAGTGCATTGATGGCCACAGCTTCTTACGTCATCCCAAAGCGAAACTCTGAAGCTCAGCGGATTGTTGACGACGAAAAGAAATTGTCGGAAAGTGATAAGAAAGAAGAAGAGCAAAATTCTGTGAAAGAATTTTTGCGCACCAGCGAGATTGAGCTGTGTTTGGGTAAACAGCTATCGTCCGCAATGATCGTTTCACATAGCGAACTTGCTCACCGCGTAGCCAAGATGCGCAAGAAATTTGCACAGCTTTATGGTTTTGTGGTGCCGGAGATAAAGCTAACAGATGACTTCAGTATTCCAGCAAAATCCTATGTTATCAAGATTCATGGCTCAGTTGTGTCTACTTATGAGTTGCGGATCGGGGAAGTCATGGTGTTGGCCAAAAATTTGGGCAGACCTGACTTTCCTTGTGATGAAGCTCAGGAGCCTGCCTTCGGCATGGATGCCTATTGGACTCAGGAAATATTTACCAGCGAGCTTCGACGTGCTGGATATAGTCCAATTGATGTGATGTCCGTGATGCTCACGCATTTGAGTGAAACCATTCGGAATAATCTGTCACAACTCTTGTCATATAAGGATATGAGGGCGCTGATTGAAAGATTGGAACCTGAATATCGAAAACTACTGGATGAAATTAGCCCGTCACTGATCTCATTTTCTGGTCTCCAATCGATTTTGAAGTTGCTGCTCGCAGAGAGAGTTTCAATTCGTAATATTCATCTCATACTTGAAGCTGTTGCCGAGATTGCTCCGCATGTTCGAAAGCCCGAAGCAATTGTTGAGCATGTACGGGTTCGTATCTCTCAACAAATATGCGGAGACCTTGCTTCTGAAGGTGTTTTGAAGGTAATTAGATTGGGAAGCAAGTGGGACCTGGCATTTCATCAAAGCTTGAAGCGCGATAACAAAGGTGATGTCATTGAATTTGATATTGATCCTCGTCTGATCGAACAATTTGCGCAAGACTCGACAACTATATTCAAACCGCATTTGGATAACGGCGAACGTATCGCGTTGGTCTGTGCGCCGGAAGTGCGCTCTTATGTGCGCATGATTATTGATCGTCTCTTTCCGAACCTACCAGTGCTTTCGCATGTGGAAATATCGCGAGGTGTTCGTATCGAGCCTATTGGTTCGATATCTTGATCGGCAATCTTCCACAATCTGTTTTTGTTGGAATTGTCATTCTTTGTCGCATTGGAAGTTGCTTGATGCTTCTTCCCGGTTTTGGAAGTTCGCGGGTTCCAATGCGGGTGAGAGCACTCCTGGCATTTGCAGTGTCGCTCGCCATGTTTCCAATATTATATGATCAAACTTTGGCAGTTGTGGCAGCAAGGCCGGAAGCTGGACAAATATTTCTTCTTCTCACGGAAATTTTCAATGGTATTTTGCTCGGCCTCTTGGCACGGCTTTTTTTGGTCGGTCTACAATTTGCTGCCACAATTGTTACAAACACGATTGGCCTAGCCCCAACTCCTGGCACTCCGATTGATGACACCGAAGCGGTGCCACCATTGGTCAATTTTATATCGCTTTGCGGAACCATGTTGGTTTTCACGAGTGGTATGCATTTAGTTTTATTAGGTGCTCTTATCGATTCATACGGTACAATTAAGATGGGAGCCGCAGTTGATCTTGGCTGGCAACTTGATCAAATTATAGGTGGTTTGCAGAAAACCTCATCTTTGGGATTGAGGTTGAGCGGGCCATACGTAATTTATTCTGTTCTCGTGAATATGGCGATTGGCTATGTGAACAAGTTCACGCCGCAGATTTCAGTTTATTTCATTACAACGGGATTGGTGGCCGTGGGAGGGCTTTTCATTCTGCTAAATTCAATTGGTGATTGGTTGAGTTTGTTCCAACAAGATTTTCTTTCTGCCTTTGGTTAAAATTATGAAAGAACGATATCAACGGATAAAGAACTTAAGAGCGGCATGGACCTATCGGAAAACGCTATCTGAAACGAAACTGGGGTTGCTTTCTCAGGAAATCATACAAGCATCCAGCGACATCAATCAGGTGGCCGGAAAGTTAAACCGGCTTAGTCAACATGATATAATGTTTCAGGACCTATCATTTCGTCATCTGCTCAGCAAAACCAAAGTTAAAGAGGGTTTGTTGGATCGCCAGAAAGCCCTTCTTAAGGAAAGATTTGACGAAGCGAAAAATGAACGGATGTGCGAGTTGGTGGAAGGGAAACTCAAAATCGAAATCGAAACACAGCGTTCAAGCTCAGAACTTAATTTAATATTGGAAGTGCTTGTCGGATTTAAGAAAATTCAGCAGTAAGTTTGCCACAAGCGATTGTGAATAGAATTTTACTTTCCTTGTGGAAAGGTACGAACAATGGCTATTGCGATTAAATCTGATCTTGTCCTTGATGTTATCAGGTCGGTAACCCCTCATAAGAAATTGGTGGCCCAAGCGAAACTTGGAGGAGTCAATAATACCTTCACCACTATGTTTGACAAACTTCTGGGCAATAAGTCTGTGGCGAAAACTAAGGTTCGTGATTTGCCCAATGATTTGGTTGCAGAAGTCGCAAATGCGGTTGATCACAATAAATATGCAGCGGCGGCACAAAAGCTTGGTTCTGATGATACGCAAATGGCAATGGCTGATGTGTCATCGGCCCGTTCCGCCACGAAAATTCCGCATGCTATCAGCAAACAAGATCAACAGTTTGAAGCTATGATGTTAAGAAATTTTGTTGAAGAGATGATGCCAAAGCAAACGGCCAGCCTCTATGGCGAGGGCACAGCGGGAGAGATTTGGCGCTCTATGCAGGTTGATTATATGTCTCAGGAAATGGCGAAGTCAGGTGGAATTGGAATCGCTAGTCTGTTGAGCTCAAGTCATAATGCTAGCGGTGATTCAGTTTCAAGTAATTCGATAAATCGCATTCAACCAAATTTTGCAGCTTGGAAACTCAGCGCACCCAACGTTGAACTGAATTCTTCTGCCATTCCACTTGCATCAGATGAGCAAGCATCATGATAAATCAAAGACAGACTGTGGCGAATTCCTGGGTCAGCAGCCCCAACAGTATTGCGCAATTGCGTGACGTTATAGCACGGCTTGTTTCACTTGTGAGTGATGAGAACAAGATGCTCGACAGCAGGCGTGATCAGTCGCTGGACCAATTCATTCAAAAAAAGAGTCAACTTCTTTTGGAGCTGATGCGTGCGCAAAAGCATTTTCAGCCCGAGTTAATGAAGGATCATCTCAAGGGCGATCTGGCTAAGTTACAGCGCGCGCTTGCCGAGAACGGACGGAAACTGGCCATTCATTATGCTGCTGCTAAAGAAGTCACTGATGTCATACTCGGTGTTTTGCGTGAGAATGAGTCCGATGGCACTTATCTTTGCTCGCCAAATTCACAGAAGTCATATCAATGATAAAGACACTGCTTTTCGGTGTTTGGGTTTGTTTGATCGCATTGGCTTCAAGTTATTTTTCTGCTCATATGAGCGGCAGCGAAAAAGTTGCTGAAGCGGGCAAAGGCGGGGAGGGTCCAATCGAATTTATTAAGTCCGACATGATAAGCGTGCCCATCATTCGAACAGGCAAAGTTCAGGGTTATGTGGTAGCTCAATTTACTTTTGCAGTTGATACGGCGGAATTGGCAAAATTGCCTTATGAGCCAAATCCATTTCTATATGATGCCGCATTTCGGAGTCTTTACGATGATCAAACAACAGATTTTACAAATCTGCAGCAACAAGATTTGACTGATTTGACCAAGCACATCGCGGAAAAAATTGATAATAAATTTGGCGCCCCTCTCGCCAGAGATATTCTTTTGAACGAGATTAACTACGTTCCGCGTGACGAAGTTCGTAGCAACTGGGTCAAAAAGCAAAATTGAAACTTTCAGCCATCGGCAGCATATCACCGCACATAAAAACTAAAACTAATAGTTCGGCTGAGTCGCGCGCTGAATTGACATCCAAAATTGTACAGCTTCTCTCTAAGACTGTAGCAACCAACGAGAAAGCTCTATTGAGTGCTTTGTTGTCCGATCCTGCCAGTCTGACCCGTCTCGTGCGCCATGCTGGTTTATCACAGGCACTTGATAAAGCTTTGCAGCTTGAGAGCGTGATAGAGCGTAAATCGGTGCCGCAGACTTCACCACTGCTGCCAGATGAGTTGACGCAGATATTGCTCAAAGCAAAGCCGACAGCCTTTGGCAGCGGCGAGCCTTACGGGGCAGGGTTAAATCTGGATGAAGCCAGTCCATTTAATCAAACTGATGAAAATCAGAAGGCTAATAATGATCAAGGCCGCTATCCACCAGATTGGCATGTCGCAACTCCATTTTCTCCCAGCCGATCCGACTATGAGCGCACTATAGATTATTTTATTGAGAGAAATCCATCGTCTTTCAACCCTTCAATTTTCGGCACTCAACAAAGTCGAAGCGAAGAGAGGTCGATACGAGCCCCTAGTATTTTCATTGCCCTTTTTCTTATCTGCACAGTTGCATTTGTTGTCATCGCGATTATTTTTTCACGGTTTTGATTTCCGCGCTCTCGGTACAGGTTTAATATTCATCTGTATCTGACTGCTGAGTCCGTTCAATAAGGCACGCTCAAGGCTGGGGTGACATAACGTGTAAGCACTAGAAACCTATGGTCTGCATGAGGTCATCGTTGGAACAATTGGAAAGCTTCAGCCGCGCTGCAATGGTAGATTCTCATGGTTTGAGGAGAATGCAACAGGAAACGAGCGAGAGTAGTTCTACGCGGTCAGATGAGACCAATAAAATATTGGGGACCGCCTTTCTAGTGCGTTTGGCATTTGAGAATAGTGACCTATCAGCACTATGGACACAGCTTTACGAGCGATCCTTGAACACTCTTACGGCACCTGCTGCATTGCTTGATATGTCAGTCATTTTGCTGGTCTCTGGGCAGAGAGAAATTAGCCTGCTCACCCAAAAAAATGCACTCCAGATGCGCAAAGACTTTTATAAGTTATGCGGAGAAGGTGATGGAATAAGAGTTTTAGCTTTGATGGCACCGGGTGACCTTATGTCCAATACGCCGGTAGACTTTCTGCTGGAGGGTTCAAACTTCTCGCTCATTCAATATTTTGTGGATGAAAACACCACAGAGCTGAATGAACTTCCTGAGCACGATATCGCATTCATGGCCATAGGTGAATCGTTTGAAAATTCACAAATTTTGGACAATATCAGTCGCATATTGAAAAACTGGAATGGGCCAATTCTGAATAATTCACCGGAAATTATCCAGGGACTGACGAGAGATGGCGTTTCCTTGATGTTCAGTAATTCTTCTGAAATTGTTTCTCCCGTTACGGTCAAAATAAGGCGTGACGAGGTCGTTCATCTCACGTCAGGTTTGGTTCGTCTCGACAGCAACTCCTCGAAGCCATTGCTTCCATTGATCATTCGTCCGGTCGGAACGCATGCAGGCATTGGTATGGAAAAGATCGAGAGCCTCGAAAATTTGAATGACTATATTGAATCTAAAACCGATGAATATTTTTATTTGTGCCCCTATATAAATTACAAGAACGAAGACTATCTATTTCGGAAGTATCGCATTGCGTTCATCAATAGACAGCCTTACCCCAGTCATTTAGCAATTTCAAAAAATTGGATGATTCATTATCTCAATGCCGATATGGATAAGCATCCTGAAAGACGAGCAGAGGAAGAGTCTTGGTTTAAGAACTTTCAACTATTCGCACAAAAACATACCAGCAGGTTTGCCGAGCTTTGTGCCAAGATTGACTTGGACTATTTTGTTATAGATTGCGCGTTTATGGAAGATGGTCGACTTCTGCTTTTCGAAGTTGATGTTGGGATGATCGTTCATGATATGGATCCAGTTGATCTTTATCCTTATAAAAAGCCAGCAATGGCCAATCTTTTTTCAGCTTTTCAATCAATGCTGCAGAAAGAATCAAAAAAGCAAACAGGGGTGATGCCTGATTTCCTGCCTTTGCCGCAAAAAGGCTTCAAGCGAATCTAACTCGCATCAAGCTAGACGCAAGAAACAAGGATTATTTATTCTGCAAGTTCTGAAACTGTGAAGGGAATTTGCATGATTGCATGGCAAATTTTTAGCTATTTAACTTTCGAAACCCATCGATGGAATGGAATCTTGGCGTCACCATGTTGAAAAATCCGTTCTGGGTCAAAATGATATTGACATTTATGACCCTCCTCATGGGTGTTGTGGCGATAGGGGCTTTGACTGCACCACTTCGGGTTTTACAATTATGGCCTGCTGACAATGTATTTGTGTCCCATCTGCCGATCGCTGGCCCGGTATATTCAGTATTGATGGTGTGCATTCTATCTATGATTTGCCTTAGCCTCGGAACACTTTTGCTTCCGGAAACCCCGTCGATTGATACCAATCTTGCTGAGCTCTCTGGGAAGGTTTTAAATAGCGAAATTCAATTAAAAGAAGTCGAAAAGGAAGTTTCCCAAAATTTAGAACGTATCATCGGAATTTTGAAAAGCCATTCCGAATTTAGCAATACTTTTGCCAAAACGCTGGAGTTAGCAGGTAAAAATCTTATTGAGCTCACCTCGCCTGAACAATTGCGGGTGGCCATCGGTTTTCTCATCACTGAGAATAACAAGATGAGGAAAGAAACCTCAAACTTGCAATCCGATTTGACAATGTCAAAGTTGAAAGTTGAAAGTCTGCGCCAGAGCCTTGAACTTGCTGAAGAGACTGGACTACGTGATCCATTGACTGCTTTGTGGAACAGGCGCGCATTTGAAGATTTGTTGAACAGCCAAATTGAACAAGCAGAAAGCAATAACACGCCGGTTAGCTTGATACTTTCAGACATTGATCATTTTAAAAAGATCAATGACACTTTTGGGCATTTGGTCGGCGATGATGTTTTGAGATTGGTTTCGAATACTATCGCTCAAAATGTAAAGGGCCGAGACAGCGTATCACGTTTTGGGGGAGAAGAATTTGCGATCATTCTGCCAGAAACGTCGCTGGAAAATGCTCTCGTTCTCGCGCTGCAAATTAAAGACGCTTTGGCGGCTCAGCATTGGTCGATGCGTCAACTCAAGGGTTCTATTGGCCAAGTCACGGCGTCGTTTGGTGTTGCACAGTTTCGGGAGGGTGAAAAGAAGGTTCAACTTCTCGAAAGAGCGGATCAAAAACTTTATCAAGCCAAGAAGGCTGGTCGCAATTGCGTGATGGGATAATTTCCAGGGCAAATAATGCCAGGCGCTTGTCGGTACCGATTTAACTGTTAGTGATTGGAGAATTGAATGATCTCTAGAAATGGCTCTGATATTAATTTATCCGATATCGTATTGAACTTGGGAGCGGTGTTGCTTGCGGCCGCTTCTGCCGGGTTTGCAACTTTTGTTGTTTTGTCTGGACCTCATCCGATTGTGCCAATTACTGCTGATGGCGAGACTTTTCAGATAGCCACGCAAACTGGCCAAGGTTTGGCTGATCCTATTATAACAGGATCAATCGAACAGGCACCTGATGGGGGCAATGCTAAACTTAATGTTACAAGGGATATATCGGCTACATCAAACCCGATTAACTATAAAATCAGATCAATCGAGAAAGGCACTGCTACAATAGATTTCTTCGATGAAACATTTGTTTACACGATGAAGGTTAGGGTGGGTGACCATGTTAATGGAATTGGCCTCGTCAAGAGCTTCGAGCAAAAAAATGGGAATTGGTACGTCCGGTCGGGCGTCAACTGAAGCTACTACTTTGGCCTAATTCTGTATAATCGCGGCCCATTAATGCAGTGCTATGCCGAGGAGTACGGCTGAAACTGTGAAGAAGATGCCCGCAGAGAATACGAGAATATGAAGGTCCAGAGCATCCCGTTTGTATTGGAGCTGCCTCAATGCTTTAACCTCTGATGCTGCTACAAGAGCAATATCCTCAAGCTCATATCGGTTGAGGGCTTCTAGGGAAATTGGTTTCTGACGCATTATTTACTGTCTCCTTTTGAGAAACAGCAGCAATTTCAGTGCCAACTTATGTAATCGGCATCAGTTTTTGAGATTGCCCTTCAGACTGAGGAAAGCCCTGTCGAGAGCGGAAATGACAATATCAACATGGTTTGGTTGGAACACGATAGGGGGTCTAATTTTCAGGATATTACCAAGCACCCCTTCGGACCCAACGAGAACGCCTTCTTCACGCATAAGATTGACGAGGCGTGCTGTCTCTTTGGCGGCTGGCTCCAGTGTGGTGTGGTCGCGCACAAGCTCAACACCCAATGCTAGGCCAACGCCGCGCACATCTCCGATGATCTCGTGCTTATATTTTAGGTCTAGCAGACGCGCTTTGAAATATCCGCCTGTGGTTCTGGAATTTTCAACCAGAGCTTCGTCTTTGATTACATCCAAAACAGCAAGCCCTGCTGCACAAGACACATTATTACCGCCAAAGGTGGAAAAGAACGGGGCCGTTTTTGTAAAGTGTTCAAGAATTTCAGGTCGTGTGATGATCACGCCGATGGGATGTCCATTGCCAGCGGGTTTTCCGATTGTCACAAAGTCTGGCACCACGCCATGATGCTGATGGCCCCAAAGGGCAGTGCCCATGCGGCCAAAGCCAGATTGCACTTCATCAGCGATGAACAGGCCACCTGCCGCCCTCAGTTTGCCAACAATCCGACTGAGGTAATCTGCCGGTGCGTCCAACATGCCATTGCTCATGAAGGAAGAGTCTATCATTGCTGCTGCAACACCGAATTTTGTTTGCAACAATTCCGCAATGGGGGCAT
>JANYGE010000073.1 GCA_025362535.1 Hyphomicrobiales bacterium | reverse complement strand
CACAAAATTTGCATCTGTCTCAGCGGTTGAATCTTCAGCATAATCCAAATCCAAAACGGCAGTGCCACCATGAATGCCGCATGAAATTGCTGCCACATGATCTTTAAGCGGCGAGACCTTAAACATATCGCGCGCCATCATCCATGAGATGCAATCTTGCAGAGCGATGAAGCTTCCTGTGATGGCTGCCGTGCGCGTGCCACCATCGGCTTGGATCACATCGCAATCCAAACTGATCTGGCGTTCGCCCAAGGCTTTGAGATCAACCACAGCCCGAAGCGAGCGGCCAATGAGACGTTGAATTTCTTGAGTGCGGCCTGATTGCTTGCCAGAGGCGGCTTCGCGCTTCATGCGCTCGCCCGTGGCGCGGGGCAACATGCCATATTCGGCTGTCACCCATCCTTTGCCGCCCCCTTTCAACCAAGGCGGCACACGCTCTTCGAGCGAGGCGGTGCACAGCACATGGGTATTACCAAATTTAACCAGGCACGAGCCTTCGGCATGGATAGACACGCCGCGCTCAAAGCTTACAGCACGGAGTTCATCATTTTTACGGCCGGATGGGCGCATGGATATTTACCTTTTGAATATTGAAGGGGCGTTCTAGCGGGGATTGACGCTGGGAGGAATAAATAAATCAATGCACTTTAGTCATGGTGCGGGCGTGCTTCAACTCTCGTTCGACCCTAGGCGTATGCCGGATGGCGATACGCTCACTGAGGAGAGCCTGTGCCAAGCGCCAATCTCCGGCGCGCTCTGCCGCCACAATAAGTGTTTGGGTTAAAAGATCGCGCTGCGCATGGCTGCCACCAATGCGGATAATTTTGTAACGGATTGGCAAAATGAGATCGATGGTACGGCGATATTCACCTGCGGCAAAGGCAAAGACGGCATCAATCAAGGCCCGGCCCACTTGACGCGTGAATTCACGATTATCCCCCTCACCTGCAGCAACATAAGCATCCATCGAAGCCAAAAAGCGGGCTTTGGCCTCCTGATTTCCGCTGCGCGAGATGGCCAGTGCAATATGAAGATCATTAAAGACCAGAACATGATCCTCGGCATGGGTGAGCCATTGCGCTGCCACGGACTGCCAGCGGTTTCCAACGTCAGCTCCGGCAAGCTCCAATCGCCACAACAAGGCGGCAGCATCAACCAGATCGAGAAGTGAATCCAATTGCAGCTTGGGTGCGATGAACTTGTCATAATCTGCTAGAACGCTGGCAAATTGCCCTTGCTCGATCAAATAAAGCGCCAAGTGCCAGCCATTATGAACGGCCAAGGCATGGGCTTTGCTCCAATTGGGCTGCGAACCTTTGAGAAATCCGATGCCTTCGGTTTGACGGTTTTCAGTTTCAAAAACATGGGCCACCGCGTGAACCGCCCAGCCATCTTCGGCATTGCGCGCAATGGCTTGCAAGCCCAGCTCTTCTGCCCGGCGCAATTCGCCAGCCTCTTCAAGGCCGAAAGCATATTGACCAAGAATATAGCCATAATAGGGGTTTGAGAGATCCCAGGCCGGAAGAACCCGGGCAATCGAGTCTCTGATGCTCTGCGAGTGGCCCAGATAGAAATACGTATCATGGGCAAAGCGCAAAGCAAGCGTATCTGTCGGGTGGTCAAGCAGGATATTTTCCCACATATCGGTTGCTTTAATGATGGCCCCCTTGGCCCAGCATTGCGCCGCAGCCAAATGGCGCTGTTCTCTTGGGGTTGCGCTTGGTGAGGAAGCGGCGGCGGCAGACAGTGCTGAAATGACCGCCGGATTATCGCCGCGAAAACCATTCAACAGATAGAGGCTAGCAATCGCCGAGTGCCCTAAAGAAAAGGCGGGATCAGCGCTTACAGCTTCCTGCAACAGCGCCAAAGGATCGCCTTTCCAGCCGAAATAATCAGATATGGCGAGATTAAGGAGATCAGCCGAAGCAGCTGTTCCGCTTACGACGAGACCCTGACTATCTTTGGCCATAACGCTTGATCCTTTCATAAGGCTTGCTAAATCTTAACCTATTACATCACTGGAAAGAACATCCTATATTGCCATCATGAGCATTCTTCCACCCAAACCTTTTCTTGACGATAGGGCCAGCGGCATTGCTGGTCTTGACCAGCGCTCGCGTGAGATTTTCAGGCGGCTTGTCGATACTTATCTTGAGACCGGTGAGCCTGTGGGGTCGCGTTCGATTGCCAAATCCTTGCCTTCTGGCCTGTCGCCAGCATCAATCCGCAATGTGATGATGGATTTGGAAGATTCTGGCCTGATCTTTTCGCCACACACTTCGGCTGGCCGCATGCCCACCGAGGCAGGCTTGCGGTTTTTTGTGGATGCGCTTTTGGATATCGGATCCGTGACCGAGAGTGAACGCACCATTATTGATGCGCAGATTAAATCTGGCAATCATCCACGGCGTTTTGAGGATGTCATGGGCGAAGCCTCGATGATGCTATCTGGCTTGTCGCATTATGCGGGCGTGGTGATGTCCCCTAAAATGTCGACGCGACTTAAGCACATCGAATTTGTCAATTTATCTCCGGGCCGGGCTTTGGTGATTTTGGTGGGCGAAGATGGGTCTGTCGAAAATCGGGTGATTGACGTGCCCGCGGGCTTACCCGCTTCGATTTTCATGCGGGCTACCAATTATCTTTCCGCAGCGGCGCAAGGGCGCACTATTGATGAAGTGCAAAAGGTGATTTCGCAAGAAGTGCGAAAACTGCATAGCGAGCTTGATGAGGTATCAGCCCGTTTGGTGGAAACCGGGCTTGCGGTGTGGACGGGGGGCGCGGATTTTGATGCCCGCTCGCTGATTGTGAAGGGCCAAGCCAATCTTTTAGAAAACACAACAGCAACCGTCGATCTCGACCGGATGCGCAGGCTTTTTGAAGATATTGAAAATAAGCGTGAGCTGGTCGATCTTCTGGGTTTGGCTGAGCGCGCCGAGGGGGTTCGGATTTTTATTGGTTCGGAAAACAAACTATTCTCAATGTCGGGTTCGTCGTTGATTGCGGCACCTTTTCGCAATGATGAGAATAAAATTGTAGGGGTTCTGGGGATTATCGGCCCGACCCGGCTTAACTATGCCCGCATTATCCCAATGGTAGATTACACGGCAAAAGTTGTGGGGCGATTGCTCTCTTGATTTTTGCAGCGTTTGCCCCGATATGCGGGGGATAAACCGCAGTGAAACGGACATTCCATGACTGATGAACAAAACAAAGCTGAAGCAGGCGCCGACGAAATCTTGGCGGCCGATGCTTTGAATGAAGCGCTTAAGGCAGAAACTGATCCTAAGGAGGCTGAAATTGCAGCGTTGAAGGATGAAGTGGCCGCCTCCAAAGACCGCCTGTTGCGTCTTGCCGCTGAAATGGAAAATTTGAGAAAACGCACTGAGCGTGAAAAGGCCGAAGCCACGCTTTATGCCGCCACAAATTTTGCCCGTGATTTACTCACGGTGGCAGACAATCTGGGCCGGGCATTGGAGGCTTTGCCTGCCGATGAACGCGAGAGTGCTGGCGAGATTGAGAAAAATCTAATTTTCGGTGTGGAAGTTACCGCAAAAGAATTACTGCAAGTGTTCAATCGTCATGGCATCAAGAAAATCGAAACTGTAGGTCATAAGTTTGACCCCAATTATCATCAGGCAATTTATGAAGTTCCCACTTCTGAAAAGCCGCCTGGCATCGTGATGCAAGAAATGCAAGCTGGCTATGCTGTAGGTGAACGTTGCCTGCGTCCCGCCATGGTGGGTGTTTCGAAGGCGGAGTAGCTCTTCGCTTGACCATTTGGGCTTTGAATGCCAAACAGCGCCGCAAATGACAGACACATCCTTAATCCGCAATTTCTCCATTATCGCCCATATTGATCATGGCAAATCCACTCTGGCTGATCGCTTGATCCAGCTCTGCGGTGCGGTTGCTGACCGTGACATGGTGGACCAAATTCTCGACTCGATGGATATTGAACGCGAGCGTGGCATTACCATCAAGGCCAACACCGTGCGCCTTGATTATAAAGCCAAGGATGGCAAGAATTACGTTCTGAATTTGATCGATACGCCAGGCCACGTGGATTTTGCCTATGAAGTCTCGCGCTCACTGGCGGCCTGCGAAGGCTCGCTTCTGGTGGTCGATGCGTCGCAGGGCGTGGAAGCACAAACATTGGCCAATGTGTATCAAGCCATCAATAACAACCACGAAATTATTCCCGTGCTCAACAAGGTGGATTTGCCCGCCGCTGAGCCAGAGCGCATTCAGCAGCAGATTGAAGATGTGATCGGCATTGATGCCTCTGATGCCGTGATGATTTCAGCCAAGACTGGTCTTGGCGTGCCAGATGTTCTCGAAGCGATTGTAAAGCGCCTTCCTTCCCCCAAGGGCGACCGTGATGCGCCGCTCAAGGCGCTGCTGGTTGATAGCTGGTATGATGCTTATCTCGGCGTTGTCGTTTTAGTGCGCATTATAGATGGCGTACTGAAAAAAGGCATGCGCGTGCGGATGATGGGCACTGGTGGGCTTTATCCGGTTGAGCGGGTTGGCGTATCGCGTCCTAAGAAAGTCGTCGTTGATGAATTGGGGCCAGGTGAAATTGGCTTCTTTACGGGTGCCATTAAAGAAGTTGCTGATACGCGGGTTGGCGATACGGTGACCGAAGATAAAAACCCGACAGCACAAGCTTTGCCAGACTTTAAAGAAGCCCAAAGCGTGGTGTTTGCTGGCTTCTTTCCAGTTGATGCTTCCGAGTTTGAAGATTTGCGTGATGCCATGGGCAAGTTGCGTTTGAATGACGCCAGCTTCTCTTATGAAATGGAAACTTCGGCTGCTTTAGGCTTTGGCTTCCGCTGTGGTTTCTTGGGATTGCTGCATCTTGAAATCGTGCGTGAGCGCATTGAACGCGAATTCAATGTCGAAATTATCACCACCGCTCCATCCGTTATTTATAAAATCAATATGCGTGATGGTTCTCATATCGACATGCATAACCCAGCTGATATGCCGGATGTATCCTTAATTTTGAACATGGAAGAGCCGTGGATTGAGGCCACTATTTTGGTGCCGGATGAGTATTTGGGTTCGGTTCTGAAATTGTGCGAGGACCGTCGTGGCCGTCAAAAGCAGCTTACCTATGCAGGCTCCCGTGCCATGGTGGTTTATGAATTGCCGCTCAACGAAGTGGTGTTCGATTTCTATGATCGTTTGAAATCTGTGTCCAAAGGCTATGCCTCATTCGACTATAAGATGACGGACTATATTCAGGCTGATCTGGTTAAGCTTTCTATTCTGGTTAACGAAGAAGCGGTTGATGCTTTATCGATGGTGGTTCACAGAACCCGTGCCGAACAGCGTGGCCGTGTGATGTGCGAAAAGTTGAAAGACTTGATCCCGCGCCACATGTTCAAAATTCCTATTCAAGCCTCAATCGGTGGCAAAGTGGTGGCGCGTGAAACCTTGTCTGCGATGCGCAAAGACGTGACCGCCAAGTGTTACGGTGGTGATATTTCACGCAAACGCAAACTTCTCGACAAGCAGAAGGAAGGCAAAAAGAAAATGCGCCAATTCGGCAAGGTCGAAATTCCGCAGGAAGCGTTTATTGCCGCGCTGAAGATGGATGAGAATTGATCGCCTAACCCTCACGCTGAGGTGCGAGCTCTTGCGAGCCTCGAAGCGCTGGTTGGCATCAGGGGCCCTTCGAGGCCGCTTTGCGGCACCTCAGCGTGAGGATTTATTGTGATCTTGCTTGCCATCGATACAGCGCTGGCCAGTTGCTCGGCCTGTGTTTATGATTCCGCCCAAAACAAAATCCTCGCTGAAGAGCGCGAACTTATGGAGCGTGGCCATGCCGAAGCTCTGCCGCCAATGGTGTCACGGGTGATGGCGGCTTCAGGAATTCACTATGGTGATTTAAACCGCATTGCTGTCACCACTGGCCCCGGCACTTTTACCGGAATCCGCATTGGCTTGAGTTTTGCCCGTGCCTTGGGCCTCAGCCTCAAGATTAAAGTGGTGGGGATTGATACGCCAACGGCATTGC
Source organism: Hyphomicrobiales bacterium (assembly GCA_025362535.1). Classification (GTDB taxonomy): domain Bacteria; phylum Pseudomonadota; class Alphaproteobacteria; order Rhizobiales; family Aestuariivirgaceae; genus Aestuariivirga. The sequence continues at coordinate 9,197 of JANYGE010000073.1, read as the reverse complement.
GCTTTGCTACTGCGGGTGATGGCCTGCCATCGGCGGCGGGCTTTGCTGAATTTGCTGCGGGTCTTCCTGACCCTGAAGCGATGCCTAACCCCAATTATCTGCGCGATGCTGATGCCAAGCCCCAAGTTGCAAGGCTGCGCGGTCTGCCAGATTTACAAATCCTGCTGGCTGATCAATCGGCGATTCCCACTCTCGCCAAACTCCATGCCACTTGTTTTGCCGAAGCCTGGGATGAGGCAGCCTTGACCAGCCTACTCGCAGGCCCTGGCGTTGGCACATTATTAGCAAAAAGTGCCGAAGGGCCGGTGGGCTTGTTGATCTACCGGGTTGTGGCAGATGAAGCGGAAATTCTGACCCTTGGCGTTGACCCAAATTTGCGCCGGCGCGGCGCAGGCAAGGCCCTGCTGGAAGGATTGTTATCGATGCCCCTTAAGACCTTGTTTCTCGAAGTCGCCAGCGGCAATGCCGATGCTATTGGGCTTTATACACAGGCGGGCTTTAAGCAGGTGGGTCTTCGCAAAGCTTACTATGCTCTGACTGGTGAAGATGCGCTGGTGTTGCGCCGTGAAAGCTAGTCTGCGCGCAAGCTTTATCGCGGTGGCATTTCTGCTGGTCACCCTGCCTTTGATGCCTGTGCAATGGGTGCTTAATGCAACCAGCCACAAATTTTCACGCTTGCTGCCGCATGCCTATCACCGCTTGGTCTGTCGTTTGATTGGTCTTACTGTTGTGGTTGAAGGTCCGGTGCCACAAGGGCCAGTTTTGCTTGCGGCCAATCACACATCTTGGCTTGATATTATTTTATTCAGTTCGGTTCTGCCGGTGTCTTTTATTGCCAAGAGCGAAGTTGGCACTTGGCCCTTTTTCAGCGCTTTGGCGCGGCTGCAAAATTGCGTTTTCGTTGACCGCAAACGTCGACAGAAAACCTCGCTCACCCGCAATGAGATTGCCGAGCGGCTGAAGGCGCGTGATTGTTTAGTCCTGTTTCCGGAAGGCACCTCGAGTGATGGAACTCAAGTTTTGCCCTTTAAATCAGCGTTCTTTGGCGGGGTTGAGGGGCTTAATATTCCGGTTATTCCGGTTGCCATTGCCTATGAGGTAACACCTGAGATACGCCCGTTTTATGCTTGGTATGGCGATATGGAATTATTGCCGCATCTCTGGGGCGCACTAAAACGGGGCCCATTAACAGTAAAGTTGCGATTTCATGCGGGCTTAACCGTGGCTGACCGCAAGGACATGGCGCGTGATGCGGAAGCCATAATCAGAGCCAGCCTTGTCGAGATGCTTCACGTCCAAGCCAAAATCCGCTAGCAAGGTCTTTATGAGTAAGTCCGTTTTCGTCAAGACCTATGGCTGCCAGATGAATGTCTATGACAGTGCCCGCATGCAGGATGTGCTCGCCCCACTGGGCTATGGAATCGTGGAGACGGCGGAAGAGGCCGATCTGGTCATCCTCAACACCTGCCACATCCGCGAGAAAGCGGTTGAAAAAGTTTACTCAGAGCTGGGCCGTTACCGCGATCTGAAGGCAGCACGCGGCGGCAACATGACGATTGCGGTTGCGGGATGTGTGGGCCAAGCCGAGGGCGAAGAAATTACGCGGCGCATGAAATCAGTTGATCTGGTGTTTGGCCCGCAAACCTATCACCGCTTGCCAGAGCTTTTGAAACAGCGTGAAGACACTGGCCTTGCCGTGGTGGAAATTGAATTTGCGGTTGATGATAAATTCAAAGGATTGGCCCGCGAACAAGTGCGCCAGCCCAGTTCACGCAGTGTGACAGCGTTTCTGACCATTCAGGAGGGCTGTGATAAGTTCTGCACTTTCTGTGTGGTGCCCTATACGCGCGGTGCCGAATTCTCGCGTGCGCCAGCCCAGATTGTTGAAGAAGCCAGGAAGCTTGCTGACCAAGGTGTGCGTGAACTGACACTGCTTGGCCAAAATGTGAATGCCTATCATAGCGGCTCAGCAACTCTGGCTTCGCTTATCACCGAACTGTCACAGATCGGGGGCATACATCGAATCAGATACATGACCAGCCACCCACGCGATATGTCTGATGATTTGATTGAGGCTCATGGGGCCAACCCCAAGCTTATGCCTTATCTGCATTTGCCCATACAATCAGGCAGTGATCGCGTGCTGAAAGCCATGAACCGTGGCCACACCACCGACCAATACCTAAAATTGATTGACCGCATCCGCGCGGCCCAGCCACGCATCGCCATGACCTCCGATTTCATCGTGGGTTTTCCTGGCGAGACTGATCAGGAGTTTGAAGAGACCTTGCAGCTGGTGCGCGACGTGAATTATGCGGGGGCTTACTCGTTTAAATACTCGCCGCGCCCGGGAACGCCTGCGGCAACGCGCGACGATCAGATTCCTGAAACTGTAAAAAATGAACGCCTCGTCCGCTTGCAAGCCTTGCTCACGGGCCAACAGGCGGCTTTTTATCAGTCTTGTGTTGGCCAAACGCTAACTGTGCTGCTGGAAAAGTCCGGCCGCCAAAAAGGCCAGTTGATTGGCCGTTCGCCCTATTTGCAGTCGGTGCATGTTGAAGCGCCAGAAAGCCTGATTGGCAGCTTTATTGAGGCGCAAATTTTGTCTGTTGGCCCCAACTCACTTTCGGGGCAGTATGTGAGTCTAACCCCTAATGGAGGTCACCTGATTTGAGCCCACAAGCCCACGCTCTAAAACAGCAAGACACTGATGACGGCGTTCTTGCTCTCGCTTTTGACAATAACCGCGTACTCGCTCTTTTAATGGGTGAACATGATGCACATTTAGCTGTGATGGAACAGCGATTGGGTGTGGCGATCACGCCGCGGGGCAATAGGCTCTCTATTCGAGGTGATCGAACAAGTTCAGAATTGGCCCGTTCAGTGTTGTTGCATCTTTACACCAAGGCGGCGCGCGGCGATGAAATCAATCGCGGCGAAATTGATGGTGCGATTCGCATGGTTAAAGTTGCTGAAGAAAAAGACGTGCAAGGTGGTGGCGTTCGCACCAGACGCAAAACGGTTTCGGCGCGCACCGCCAATCAGCAAGCCTATATTGAACAGATTCGCAAAAATGAATTATGTTTTGGTGTGGGGCCAGCAGGCACTGGCAAAACCTATCTCGCTGTCGCCTGTGCTGCTGAAGCCTTGATGAATGGCGAAGTAGACCGGATTATTCTGTCGCGCCCGGCTGTAGAAGCGGGTGAGCGCTTGGGCTTCTTGCCGGGTGACATGAAAGAAAAAGTCGATCCCTATTTGCGCCCACTTTATGATGCGCTCTATGATATGATGCCACAAAGCTTGGTGGCCAAGGCCATGGCAGAAAATCAAATTGAAATTGCGCCTCTGGCCTTTATGCGTGGGCGCACACTGGCTTCGGCTTTTATCATTCTTGATGAAGCCCAGAATACCACGCCACAGCAAATGAAAATGTTTTTAACACGCCTTGGCGAAGGCAGCCGGATGGTGATCACCGGCGATCCCACCCAGGTGGATTTACCTTACGGCATGGTTTCTGGTTTGGATGATGCGCTTTCAGTTTTGGATGGTGTGAGCGGAATTGGCATCACGGCGTTTCAAACTGCAGATATTGTGCGCCATGCCATGGTTGGCCGCATCGTGGCTGCCTATGATAAGAAGGGAAGTGCTGCCAACCGCAAGGTGCGCGGTTAAGCATGCCACTTGTTATTGCTGTGGAACACCAGGACTGGTCACGAATTCGTGGGCTTAAAACACTCAGTCAGCAGGCTTTTGACGCAAGCCTGACTTCTGTTCAACGTTCGAAAGTAATCACGCTGCTGTTTTCTGATAATGCAACCTTGAAAAAATTAAACAAGGATTGGCGCGGCAAGAACAAGCCAACCAATGTTTTATCATTTCCAGCATCCGATAATTTAAAGCTGCCGCGGGGTGTAGCAAAACCGCTTGGCGATATTGCGCTGGCTTTTGAAACAGTGGCGCGCGAGGCTGAGGAGGCTGGCAAAACCCTTAAAGCGCACACCACACATTTGATCGTGCATGGGATTTTGCATCTCCTTGGTTATGATCACATTGATGAAGCAGAAGCTGAGCTTATGGAAGCACGTGAAATTCGGATTCTTAAAAAACTTGGCATTGCGGACCCCTATCAGATATAGGCAGGACCATGAACGCTCCTAAACGGCCTAGTTTTTTATCTAAAATCCGGCGCAAGCTTTCCCGCGATAAGATTGATCTGCGCGAAAGTCTTGAAGGCGTGATTGCCAGCCACGTGGAAGAGACAGGCTCTTCCGCACTGCCCGATGATGCGCGCTCGATGATGCAAAATCTCTTGGGCTTTGCTGATTTGCGGGTTGATGACATGATGGTGCCACGCGCCAGTATTGTGGCTGCTGAAGAAACTTCGACGATGCGCGATCTGCTCTCGCAATTCATTGATGCCAATCACTCGCGCATGCCAATCTACCGTGAATCGCTTGATGATATTGTCGGCATGATTCACGTGAAAGATTTTTTGCGCTGGATGGCAACCAAAGGCACGAAGCGAAAAACCAAGGGTGCCGCCGAAGCCGGCATTGCGCTGGCGGGCAGTGAACTTTCATCTGCCATCAAACAGCACCCAAGCATGATCCGCGACGTGTTGTTTGTGCCGCCTTCCATGCCAGCTCCTGATCTTTTAATTAAAATGAAAGCTTCGCATGTTCATTTGGCCATTGTTGTCGATGAATATGGCGGCACCGATGGCTTGGTTTCGCTTGAAGATTTGGTCGAAGAAATTATCGGTGATATTGCTGATGAGCATGATACTGATGCTGAAGAAGGCATGATCCGCAAACAGAGTGATACGGTCTATGTCGCTAGTGCGCTCATCAGTATTTCAACATTGGACGAGATGTTTAAAGTTGATTTGCTGTCGGATGACCAAGAAGATGAAGCCGATACACTCGGTGGACTGGTGTTTGAAATGGCGGGTCGGGTGCCCGTGCGAGGTGAAATTATCCGCCACGAGAGCGGGCTGGAGTTTGAAATTCTTGAATCAGACCCGCGCCGCGTAAAACGGGTGCGGATTCACATCAAAAAACCAGAGGCTCCCGCTGAGGTTTCGGGGGCGAGCTAAATTAGCTTTGCATTCTTTGCGTGGTGCTTCAAATTTACAAGCGGCCTAGCACCAGTGTGTGAGATGATTTCTGCCGCCGCAAGGCTGGCAAGTTCGGCGCAGCGCTGCAGCGGCATATGCTTGGTGTGACCATAAAGAAAACCTGCCGCATAGAGATCGCCAGCACCGGTTACATCAACCACATGACTGACAGGAAGCGCCTTCACCGAAACTGTTTCGTCGCCCCTAACAATCAATGAGCCCTTTTCAGAGCGCGTAATGGCAGCCAGTGGACAATCTTTTCGCATTGCTGAAACGGCACCGTCAAAATTTTGGGTTTTGTAAAGCGACTTGATCTCGCTTTCATTGGCAAAAACCACATCAATGCTGCTCCGGATAAGATCGAGGAAACTATCGCGGTGGCGCTCCACACAAAATGAATCAGACAAGGTGATTGATGTGAGGTTGCCAGAGGCCCGTGCAATCTGGGCGGCCAAACGAAAGGCTTCTTGGGCTTCCGGCTTATCCCAGAGATAGCCTTCCATATAAGTAACCGCCGAGGCTTTGACGATTTTTTCATCGACATCGGCTTTGGTGAGATTAACGCATGCGCCCAAATAAGTATTCATGGTGCGCTCGGCATCTGGTGTTACTAAAATGAACGAGCGTGCGGTGGCTGGGCCATCATTAGCAGCTTCGGTGTTAAAGTGCACAGATTGGGTTTTCATATCATTGCGGAAAATTGTGCCGAGCTTATCGTTTTTCACTTTGCCAAAATAAGCTGCCGTGCCGCCGAAAGATGCTATGCCGGCCGCCGTGTTACCAGCCGAGCCCCCCGAGGTTTCGTTGGCAGGTCCCATTACGGAATAGAGTTGCTCGGCTCTTGCCTCATCGATCAAATTCATCGACCCTTTGACGAGATTCTCGTGGCTCACAAAACTGTCATCAACCATCGCGATAACATCGACAATGGCGTTGCCGATGGTGAGAACATCAAATTGTTTTTGCGTCATAAGTCGAGCCCCGTTTCGGCTAGACCTAGCGCAAGGGCCTTGTAGAAACAAGTCAAAGCCCTTACCTAGATTTTCATGTTTAGCGCTTTCTTTAAGTCCCTCAATGATCTCACATCGCCAGAATTTCGCGGTGTGCTGCTGAAATCCATCGGGTTAACTTTGGCACTTTTTATTGGCGTTTTAGTGGGTGTAGAGGTTTTACTATCCTTTGTAACGCTGGTGCCATGGCCATGGCTGCAAACTGTGATTGCCTTGGGCACGGGGCTTGGTTTGCTTGCGGCATTTTTCTTTTTAATGGCTCCGGTCACCGCGCTTTTTGCCGGATTGTTTCTCGATTGGGTGGCCTCCCGCGTGGAAGCCCGGCATTATCCGCATCACAGGAAGGGTAAAGCGCTCTCAACTTTAACAGCGCTGACTTTTGGCGTGAAGTTTGCCGCAGTTTCTCTCGCCGTCAATATAGTGGTTTTGCCTTTGGTGTTTTTTGCCGGATTTGGTATTGCGCTTTTAGTGCTGGCCAATGCCTATTTAATCAGTCGGGAATATTTTGAAATGGCGGCCACGCGCTTTATGTCGCCACAGGCGGCCAGCGCCTTGCGCAAGGCAAATTTTGTAAAAATTTATGTGGCAGGCTTGGTGCCAGCAATCTTGGCTCTCATTCCTGTGGTCAATTTGGTGGTGCCTTTGTTTGCTACGTCATTTTTTGTGCATATATTTAAGTCGGTGCAGGGGTCTTCGGTTTAAACGGGCAGAGATCAACAATCAGGCAGCGCCAGCATTCGGGTTTTCGGGCTTTGCACACATAGCGCCCATGCAAGATCAACCAATGATGGGCATGGCGCAAATAGAGTTTCGGCACGGCTTTGAGAAGTTTGGTTTCAACTTCCATCGGAGTTTTGCCCGGAGCCAACCCAAGCCGATTTCCCAATCTGAAAAGATGCGTATCCACGGCGATGGTGGGTTCACCAAAAATAATATTCAACACCACATTGGCGGTTTTGCGGCCCACACCGGGCAAGGCTTCAAGCGCTTCGCGCGTGGGCGGAACTTCGCTGTTGTGGTGGGCCACAAGTTGTTGTGACAGGGCATAAACATTTTTGGCCTTGGTGCGGTAAAGGCCAATTGTTTTTATGGCATCGCGCAAATGTTCCTCACCCATGGCAATTATTTTTTCTGGTGTATCAGCTTTGGCAAAAAGTGATTTGGTGGCGCGGTTCACACCTTCATCGGTCGCTTGGGCAGAAAGCACCACAGCCACCAGAAACGTGAAGGCATTGACAGAATAGAGCTCACCCTTGGGTTCAGGGTTTTCGGCTTGGAAGCGCCGGAACATCTCTTCAATTTGGGGGGCTTTAAGACGGGCTGGCATTTTTTGAACCTATCGCAAATCGGGTGGCTTCAGGCAAATACCTGCTCTAACTTCACATATATGGAACAGGATCATTATTCAAACTTAGACGATTATGAACGGGTGCGCAGCGTGCTTGCGAGCCTCACCGAAAATTGGCGCGACCAGCCTTCGCTTGACGATTTGGCTGGGCCAGTTGGATTGGAACCTGAGCAGTTGCAGCGCCTGTTCTCGCGCTGGGCCGGGCTCACGCCTAAAGCCTTTTTGCAAGCCCTCACACTTGATCATGCCCGCGCCATGCTCAAGGATTCGGCGAGCATCTTGGAAACCTCGCTCGAAGTTGGGCTGTCGGGGCCGGGGCGCTTGCATGATTTATTTGTAACGCATGAGGGCATGTCACCTGGGGCTTATAAAACCAAAGGGGCAGGCGTTGCCATCTCTTATGGATTTCACCCCTCACCCTTTGGCCTCGCCTTGGTGATGGTCACAGCGCAAGGCCTGTGCGGCATGGGATTTTCTGATCCGGGTGGCGAGGCTGCATCGTTACAAGATATGCAGAAGCGTTGGCCTAACGCGCTTTATACAGAAAATTCTGCCCAAACAGCGCCTTATGCAGCACGGATTTTTGCGCCAGAAAAATGGCAGGATGGCCAGCCGTTGCGGGTGACTTTTATTGGCAGTGATTTTGAAATTCGCGTCTGGGAAAGTCTGCTCAAAATTCCCATGGGGCGGGCCGTGACATATGGCGATATAGCCAGTTCCCTTAATAAGCCCAAGGCAGCGCGCGCGGTGGGGGCAGCCGTGGGGCGCAACCCCATTTCATTCGTGGTGCCCTGCCACCGGGTGATCGGAAAATCAGGCGCCCTTACGGGTTATCATTGGGGCCTGACCCGCAAGCGGGCGATTTTAGGTTGGGAAGCTGGACAACTCGTTTCTTAAGAAGTGCTTTGCAATCGTCTTTGCCATTGCTAAACGCAAAGCCATGACATTGAAACTCGCCATCGCCGGAGCTGGCGGCCGCATGGGCCGTGTGCTCACCCGTATCGTTAATGAGACTGCGGGTTGCACTGTTGCGGGCGGGCTTGAAGCCAAGGGTTCAAAACTTGTTGGCTATGATATGGGCGGGCTTTCTGGCATTGGCGCATTAAATGTTTTGATCAGCGATGATGCGGAGCAAGTGCTATCAGAAGCGGACGGTATTATTGATTTCACTGTGCCGGCGGCCACACTCGCCTTGGTTAGCCACACGGCTCGGCTCAAGAAAATTCATGTGATTGGCACCACGGGCATTGACGCTGCGGGGGATGCACACATTCTCGAAGCGGCAAAATCAACCACGATTATGAAAACTGGCAATTATTCTCTGGGTGTCAATATTCTGGCTAGTTTAGTGAAAAAGGTAGCGGCCGCTTTGGGTGAGGAATTTGATATTGAAATTCTCGAAATGCACCACCGTCATAAAATTGATGCCCCCTCCGGCACTGCCTTGCTGTTGGGTCAGGCTGCTGCAGATGGCCGTAAGATCAATCTGACGCAACATTCGGTGCGCTCCCGCGATGGGCACACGGGCGCTCGGGTGGCTGGTGACATTGGCTTTGCCACTTTGCGGGGTGGCTCAGTGGTGGGCGATCACACGGTGATGTTTGCCGGAGCAGCAGAACGCATCGAGCTTTCACATAAAGCTGAAAGCCGCGATATTTTTGCTTATGGTGCGGTGAAAGCCGCACTCTGGTGTAAAGATAAAAAGCCTGGCCTCTACAATATG
>JANYGE010000071.1 GCA_025362535.1 Hyphomicrobiales bacterium | reverse complement strand
TCGATTTGGGTGTGAATGTCGGTCATTTTTGCGCCTTTTCTTTTTCAAATTCATATTTAATGGTTGGCTTTGGGATGTCAGAGGGTGCCATCGAGATTGATATTTCATCGACCCTGTTAGGCTTAGTCGAACTATAAAAATCACTTACCCGCGTTGGATTGTTTTTGATCCTCTTGTAGTTGGTGAATGCCCAGAATGGATTGAGGGTGAAGCCCAAAGTTTTTCCAATTGGAACTCCGAATACCAAAAGGAAAATGATTATTATGGCTGCTTCAAACATAAACTAAAGATCTCATTCCAGCACACTCGTCGTCAGCGCCAGCGCATGCAGCACGCCGCCCATGTTGCCTTTGAGCGCAGCATAGACCATTTGGTGCTGCTGCACACGGCTTTTACCTTTGAAGGCGGCAGAGGCCACGGTGGCTGAATAGTGGTTGCCATCGCCTGCGAGATCTTTAATTTCGATCACGGCATCGGGCAGGGCGTCTTTGATAAAGGTTTCAATTTCAGGGGCGGTCATGGCCATGGGGCAGGTTCCTTTGCCCCACAGATAATGCCATCACAGCGAAATTACCAGCCTATTTGCGGATGCCTTTCACGGCATTGGCAAATGACCCATAAACAATGCGGCCATCAGCTTGCGTGGGAAGTTGTGATTTCAGCTCGGCTTGCAATTCATCGCGCACAGGTTGCGGCAGGGCTTCGATGAATTTGCCTTGCGGGCCAATGGGAATGGAATTGGAGTGCCAGAACGCATCGAAATTCTTGAAGGAAACTTCGATGCGCAGAATTTCTGTTTCAACCGCGTTCAAACCGGCATTTTGCCAGAGTGCTTGCAAAGCTTCGATTTTTGAAATGGCTGGATTAGGCGGAAGCGGAGCTGGGTGGCCAAGCTTGGCCAGGGTGCGGTAAATCGGGCTCACTGGCACGCCGGCTGGCAAATCCCACATATAGGTGGCAATGGTGCCACCGGGTTTTACAACCCGCACCAATTCACTCACCGCCTGAGCTGCATCAGGCAGGAACGAGATGACCAGAGCCATGGTGGCCACATCAAATTGCGCCGCATCAAAGGGCAGGGCCTGCGCGCTGCCAATGTGGAATGTCGTGCCTTTGGTTCCTGCGCGGCTTTGCGCAAACGCAATTTGAGCGGGAGCAGGGTCTATGCCTGTGACAGTTTTGGGATGGGCTTTGCCTATAATCTCTTCAGTGAAAGCCCCATTGCCGCAGCCCACATCGAGCCAATCCCGGTTGGCTGGAACATTGAGCCAGGCTAAAAATTGATCGCCCACTTTGCGGCTCCAGCGCCCCATCAACTGCTCATAGGCTTCGCCATCGGTGAATTGCGTTTGCTCTGCAGACATGGGTTGATCCTCTCACTGTTAAGCTGATGCTGACTATAGTCGCCTCAAAACACAAGAGCAGAACGGATGTTGAACTGTTGGTTAAGCGGCGCTAGACATGCACATCAAAATCAGAACGGAAACCAGAACGGAAATCTTGATGCCAGTTTCACGCCGCGTGTTTCTCTCCACTGGGCTCCTGTGCTTTGGCTCTGCGCCAGCCCTTGCGGGTGAGCTGTTCCCGATCAACATGAAAGAGGGCAAGGAGCTTGACTATAAGTTCCAGCGCCGTGAGATGGAATTTGAAACCGCAGAACCTGCGGGCACAATTGTGGTCGATCCGCATAAGTGTTTTCTCTATCATGTGTTGGGCGGCGGCATGGCCAGGCGCTATGGGGTTTCCCTGGGCAAATCGGCCCATGCTTGGTCGGGTGAAGTGATCATCAAAAAAATGACGGAATGGCCAGTGTGGATTCCTGCTCCCTATCATTTGGAACATAAGCCAGAGCTCGCCAAATGGCTTCCGGACGGAATGCCCGGCGGGCCCGATAATCCCTTGGGTGCGCGGGCCATGTATCTCTACAAAGGTGAAGTGGACACCATCAACCGCATCCATGGCGGAGCGAAGCTTGAATGGATCGGCAAAAAAGCGACAGCGGGCTGCATCAGCCTTCTGAATGTGGATGTGGCGCATCTCTATTCGCAAGTGCAGGTCGGAACGCGCGTGGTGATGCTGGGGTAGGGATGCCACTCGAAGATTTAAAAACTGCTGCGCGGTTTATCTTGTGCGGCGTGAAACACCGCGATGATTTCAACAGTGTCGGATATCAGACGGTAAACGGCGATATAGGGCAGGCGCGGAATCACTAATTCTCGGGTTGTTTCAACAGAACCACTTCGGCCTGAGAGAGGAAACATAGTAAGGCGCATTGTCGATTGCTCGATGGTGCCAATTACGCGCGCTGCGATCCTAGGATTGTCTTTTGCGATGTAGTCATAGATGGACTGAATATCGGCCCGCGCAGCAGTCGAAAACCGAACAATCATCCAGCGAGATTGCGGAAGAATGCATTCATTTCTGCTTCGGGCACAAAGTCTAAGGGCATTGCCAAACGGCGGCGCACCTCGGCTTGTTGTGATTCAGAAAGGCGTAATTCAGAACTGTCTTGTTCCATCATAGCCAAAAGCATCTGGCCAACTTCATCTTGGCGATTATTCGGCAAAGATTTGGCCTTTTCAATTGCGTTTTGCAGAAGCTCGGTCATGGGTGAATTATAACATAACTCGCCAGATTTTGGAATGCAGATAAAAAGGGCCTACCCCGCCATATAATTCGGAAACCAGCTTTCGTGGGCTGATTTTAATTCCGATATTTTTATTTGGGCTTCGCCAATTTTCAATGCAGCCTCCGCCGTCACCACGCCAATCCTAGCCACGTTCACACCCGCCGCCTGCGCTTGGGTGATGATTTTTGTGGCTTCACTGGCTTTGCAGGTGAGCACATAACGCGCTTGGTCTTCGCTGAAGAGCTGTTCGTGGGTCATCGCATCAAGGCTTGCCCCTAAGCTGGTGGGCAGGGCCATTTCGATCACTGTGGTCACCAGGCCGCCGTCAGAAATATCATGTACGGCAGTCACTTGGCTGTGATTGATGAGGTTTCGCACGAAGTTGCCGTG
>JANYGE010000038.1 GCA_025362535.1 Hyphomicrobiales bacterium | reverse complement strand
AGGGGCTACGGACTATGCTTTGCTTGCCGCTATTCCGGCAGCCTTTCTCGTGTCTGGCCTGATGGGCATTGTGATTGAACGCAGTGTCATTCGCTTTCTCTATGGCCGTCCGCTGGAAACCCTGCTTGCCACATGGGGCGTGTCGCTGATCTTGCAACAGGCGGTGCGCAGTATATTCGGGCCAACCAATAAATCAGTAACCACGCCGTCCTGGATGAGTGGATCAATTGATTTTTCCAATGGCCTTTCTTTTACGCTGAACCGGATTGCCATTTTAGTGTTTGCTCTGGCGATTTTTACCGGTTTGATGATTTTGATCCGGCGTTCACCGCTTGGTTTGCAAATGCGCGCCGTGACCCAGAATAGGCCGATGGCCAATGCCATGGGCATAAGATCATCACGGGTGGATGCGCTCACCTTTGGCCTAGGCTCTGGCATTGCCGGGCTTGCTGGGGTGGCACTTTCTCAGATCGACAATGTGAGCCCCAATCTTGGACAGAGCTATATCATCGACAGTTTTCTGGTGGTGGTGTTTGGCGGTGTTGGCAATCTCTGGGGCACTTTGGCTGGCGCACTGACATTGGGCATTGCCAATAAATTCCTTGAACCTTTTGCGGGCGCTGTGCTTGCTAAAATAGTCATTCTGGTGGCGGTTATTTTGTTCATCCAGAAAAAACCGAGAGGGCTTTTTGCACTCAAAGGCCGTTGGGTGGAAGCATGATCGCCAAGACTTTCATGCCGCTTCTGGGCCGTGCTGGTTTCATATTCTTGGCAGTGCTTGCTCTGATTGGAATTGGCATGCCTGTTCTCAATCTTTTCACCAGCCCCGATTCAATTTTGCATGTGCCTGATTATGCTGTCACCTTGGGTGGCAAATATTTATGCTATGCACTGCTTGCTCTCTCAGTTGATCTGGTCTGGGGCTATTGCGGAATTTTAAGCTTGGGCCACGGCGCATTCTTTGCCCTCGGCGGCTATGCCATGGGCATGTATATGATGCGCCAGATTGGGGCGCGCGGGGTTTATGGCAATGCCGAACTGCCTGATTTTATGGTGTTCCTCAACTGGCAGGTTTTGCCGTGGTATTGGCATGGCTTTGAATATTTCACCTTTGCGATTTTAATGGTGGTGCTGGCACCGGGGCTTCTGGCCTTGGTGTTTGGCTGGTTTGCCTTCCGCTCACGGGTGACCGGCGTTTATCTTTCGATCATCACGCAAGCCATGACCTATGCCTTGTTGCTGGCCTTCTTTCGCAATGACATGGGCTTTGGCGGCAATAATGGACTGACTGATTTTAAAGATATTCTGGGCTTTTCAGTTCAAGCGGCCAGCACCCGTGCCGCCCTGTTCATGCTCTCGGCTTTAGCCTTGGGCTTGTGTTTTATTATCGCCCGCAAAATCGTGGATTCAAAATTCGGCAAGATCATCATCGGCATCCGTGATGCTGAATCACGCACACGGTTTTTGGGCTACCGGGTTGAGAATTATAAGCTCTTCATTTTCGTGATCTCGGCGATTATGGCGGGAATTGCAGGCGCACTTTATGTGCCGCAAGTGGGCATTATCAACCCCTCAGAATTTGCGCCGAGCAATTCGATTGAAGCTGTGATTTGGACGGCCTTTGGTGGGCGCGGCACCTTATGGGGAGCCGCTTTGGGTGCTGTGGTGATCAATGCGGTGAAGAGCTATCTCACTGGCGCATTGCCCAATGCTTGGCTCTTCGTCTTGGGTGCTCTCGCCATTGTGGTGACAATCTATATGCCCAAGGGCCTTGCTGGTCTGTTTTCGGGATGGTCGAAAGTGCGGGCAAATAAACCCTTAAAGCAAACCTTGAGCGAGGCGGCGGAATGACAACTGAAACGCTGCTCTATCTCGAAGGGGTCTCGGTTACGTTTGACGGGTTCAAGGCGTTGAATAACTTGAACCTTGATGTGGGCACCAATGAGATGCGCGCCATCATCGGCCCCAATGGGGCTGGAAAAACCACCATGATGGATGTGATCACCGGAAAAACCAGACCCGATGAAGGCCGGGTTTCATTTCGCGATGTAACCTTGACCACGATGGATGAAACCGCCATCGCCAATATTGGCATTGGCCGCAAATTCCAAAAGCCAACTGTATTTGAGAGCCATACGGTCTGGGATAATCTTGAGCTTGCGATGAAAGCACCGCGCTCAAGTTTTGCCTCTTTGCGCTGGAGCTTGACGGGCGAGCAACTTGAACGGATCAGCAAGACCTTGGAGCGGATCAATCTTACGCCAGCGGCCAAACAGCTTGCCGGCAATTTAAGCCATGGCCAAAAACAATGGCTTGAGATTGGAATGCTGTTGATGCAGGAGCCTGAGTTGCTGCTGGTGGATGAACCCGTTGCTGGCATGACTGATGCGGAGACGGAAAAAACCGCCATGCTGCTGCGGGATATTGCGCAAACTGCTGCTGTCGTTGTGGTCGAGCATGATATGGATTTTGTTCGGGCCTTGGATGTGCGGGTCACGGTTTTGCATGAAGGCTCAGTTCTTGCCGAGGGCAGCCTTGATACAGTGCAGAACAACCAACGCGTGATTGATGTTTATTTGGGCCGATGACATGCTGAATGTGAAATCTGTGGATGTGTTTTATGGCGCGAGCCGGGCTCTCTCTGAAGTTTCGGTTGCGGCTGATGTGGGCAAAGTCACTTGCGTGTTGGGGCGCAATGGCGTGGGCAAGACGAGTTTGATCCGCGCTATCGCAGGATTGCAGCCCACAGCTTCGGGCACCATTATGTTTGATGGTGAAGACATTACCAAACTCAGCACTGCTCAACGCGCCCGCAAAGGCATTGCTTTGGTGCCACAGGGCCGCGAGATTTTTGCAACGCTCACCGTCGAAGAAAATTTAAAAACGGGTTATGCCTGTTTGCCGCGGGCAACCCGGCATATTCCAGATGAGATTTTTGAATTGTTTCCGGTTCTGAAAAATATGTTGGCCAGGCGCGGTGGTGATCTTTCAGGTGGACAACAACAGCAGCTCGCGATTGCGCGCGCTCTTGTAACGCGCCCGCGCCTGCTGCTTCTGGATGAGCCCACTGAAGGTATCCAGCCCTCTATCATTAAAGATATTGAACGGGTGATCGCCCTGCTGCGCGATCGCGGGGGCATGGCGATTATTTTAGTTGAGCAATATTTTGAGTTCGCCAAAAGACTTGCCGATAATTTCGTCATTCTCAATCGCGGAAAGATGATTCTGGCGGGTGATCAGAAAGCCCTGCAAGGTGACGCTGTCAAAGCGCATCTCACGGTTTAGGAGCGTCTCTCAGTGCGATTTGTATTTCGCATCGACAGCGTTGATGGCTTTGACATTATCGGCGGAGCGGCCGTTTTCGTCAAAGCTCTGCGCTAAAAATGCATCTGCAATAGCTTTGGCGAGTTCCGTGCCAATGACGCGGGCCCCCATGGTGATAATCTGGGCGTTGTTTGAAAGTGCAGCACGCTCGGCTGAATAGGTGTCATGGGTGAGTGCGGCGCGGATGCCGGGCACCTTATTGGCTGCGATGCACACCCCAATACCGGTGCCACACACCAGAATGGCCTTATCATAGGTGCCGTTGATGACAGCAGAGCCCACACGATCACTGATATTGGCATAAAAGGGTTCGGCACCCTTATCACTGTGTGAGACTTCAAAAACCTGAAAGCGATTTTTAAGATGTTCGGCGAGAATTTTCGCCAAGCCTTCGCCCGCGCTGTCTCCGGCAATTGCAAGTTTCATCATTATTTTCCTCCAAGAGTTGTGGAACATTTTTTAAGGATATCGAGATAGCCTTCGATGGTCCAAGCCGAACGTCCGATGAATAGCCCATCAATATGCGGGCATGAAATAAGTTCCTGACAATTTGCCGGATTGACGGATCCGCCATAAAGGCAGGGAATGCGCCTTCCCAGAATCGTGGCCGCAACTTCAATAATCTCAGCCTGCCGCGCATCGGCATAATCGGATGTGGCTGGAATGCCATTGGCGCCGATGGCCCAGACAGGTTCATAGGCGAGAAGAATGGATGCGGATTTCTGGGCTTGAGTCAGTTTGGAAAATGCGCCTGCCACTTGCGTGGCGAGAACCTCGCGGGCGCGGCCTGCCTCACGCTCAACCAAGGTTTCACCAATGCAGATGAGCGGCGTTAGGCCATGGCGGATGGCGGCTTCGGTTTTCAGGCCAACGGTTTCATTGGTTTCACCAAAAAATTCGCGGCGCTCTGAGTGGCCAAGCTCCACCAGATCAAGATTGCAATCCTTCACCATGAGGGGAGAGATTTCGCCGGTCCAAGCGCCATTATCGGCCCAGTGCATATTCTGCGCGCCCACCTTCACTGATGTTTGCGCCAAAGCGGCTTTTACTTGGCGG
>JANYGE010000441.1 GCA_025362535.1 Hyphomicrobiales bacterium | reverse complement strand
ATAACGCCATCATCGTTGTGTCGGGTGCCGCAGGCACAATTTCGGTGGCTGATGTTGAGGTCAATGCCAGCGCCATTTCCAGCGCCAAAGTTTTTATGACGCAGCTCGAACAACCGGTGCTGGCTGCCATGCGGGCCCTAGAAATTGCCCACGCTGCCGGAACCATCACTATTTTCAATCCGGCACCAGCAGCACCTTTGGATGATGCCATCTATCGGTTTTGCGATTATGTGACACCCAATGAATCTGAAGCCGCCATGCTCACTGGTATTGCTGTCACTGATATTGCCAGCGCGAAAAAAGCCGGAGATGTTTTACTGAGCAAAGGTGTAGGCACCGCCATCATCACACTGGGCGGGCAGGGCTCGCTGCTGCACAGCGCCACACATTCAATTCACATTCCCATTTATAGCGCGGGTAAAGTTGTTGACACCACGGGAGCAGGCGATGCCTTTAATGGTGGCTTTGCTGCGGCCCTAGCGCGCGGTGAGGATCCGGTGGCGGCAGCGCATTTTGGCAGTGCTGTAGCTGGCATATCTGTAACAAGGCCCGGCACCGCACCATCAATGCCGCAACTGGCTGAAGTTAGGGCCTTGCTCGCAAAATAAAGCCTGCACTTGTTTTTGCTTGTCCTGCACCTTATGTCTCACCTACCCAAATCAACAGGAAGGTTAACCAAGCGTGCTCGAACATCTCTTTGAACCAGCTGCCCTTGTTGCATTTTTCAAAGTTGTGATGATTGATCTCGTTCTGGCTGGCGATAATGCCATCGTTATTGGCATGGCCGCAGCAGGTCTGCCTAAAGAGCAACGCGGCAAAGCCATTCTTGTGGGCATCGGGGCCGCAACAGTTCTGCGCATCTTGTTTGCAACGGTTGCCGTGCAACTGCTTCAGCTCATTGGACTTGTTTTGGTGGGTGGCATTCTGTTGCTCTGGGTCTGCTGGAAAATGTGGCGCGAGCTGCGCACTACTATGCATGATGATGACGATGCGCTTGAAGCCGTAACCAACCAAGACTTGAACGCCGATGGCTCAGTTTCTGGTCCGGCCAGAAAATCATTCACGCAAGCCGCTTGGCAAATTGTTATTGCCGATATTTCAATGTCGCTTGATAATGTTTTGGCAGTGGCTGGTGCCGCGCGCGAACATCCGATGGTTTTGATTTTCGGGCTCATCCTCTCCATCGCCTTGATGGGCTTGGCCGCAAGCTTCATCGCGCGCTTGCTCCATAAGCACCGTTGGGTGGCCTATGTTGGCCTTGCCATTATTTTCTATGTCTCGCTTGATATGATTTATCGGGGCGCCATCGAAGTATGGCCGCACATGATGGGTTAGTTTTTTAACAGCGCTTTTTTGCCACGCAGAGCATTGCGCATCCATGGCACATCGGGCGCATCCCAATTGGGCTCTTGTCCGCATACCAAATCAAAAAACGCAATCGCGGTTTCTGGGCTCACGGCGGTGTTCTCTTTAAACGTATCCCAAAATGCCGGATCATCCGAAGGGCCACCTTCAGGAGGTTCAGTCTCGCCCATTTCGCGCAAAATCGCGGTGGCAACCGAGAGGCAAAAACTTGTGTAAGCATAGCCCTCGGGCCAGCGTACCAATTGATGATTGGCAGCTGTGGGCACCAAGGCCGCATCGCTCGTGGCGCGCGCCACTGTTTTAATGGGCGCAGCGGCGACCAATTCTTTCAGCATCAGGCCTGCTGCAAAAATTACGAAATCATGGCGGTTTGTATCAGCCAAATGTTTGGTTTCATCAAAGCGCTGCCGCCATTTTGAAAAAGCTGTCGCCAAGGCAGCATGATCAACCTGCGCCGTTAAGGCCGTATTCTGAAACACCAAATCGAGATTGCTCTCAAAACTATGTAAAATCGTACGGAAACGTCTGGCCTCATGGGCCAAATCGTCAATCTTGATCAAATCATTGGTCAGCGGCGTTTTCATAGTGAGACATATCTTCGCTTGACGAAGCACCTGTTGCAAGGCTCAAATACGCCGCATGAGCATTGCCTTCAAAACTGCAGATAATTTGTCAGCCCATGCTTGGTGCATGGCGGCTGGCATTCGCGATGCCCTGCGCACCGCGCAGTTCTATGTGCGCGATATGTCCAATGCGGATCGCGCTGCTGATGGCAGCCAGCGCCATGCGGCCTTTCTCTCCAAGCTGGTGGGCAAAGCGGCGCGGTTGGTTGACCACCTGATGACCAGTGGTGGAAACCTGAGCATTAAGTTATTGGTGCCCAAGTGGCGTCATATGCCATCGCCCTTTTCGCCCGGCCTGATTGATGAGGTGGCGCGGGCCATCAGCCAAAACAAGCTTTTGGAAAACCCTCTTTTTAACGCTTATTTTTTTCGCTCCTGCCAACATATTTTGGCGCGCTGGGCTGAACCGCCTTATCTGATTATGGAACATCGCATTGATGCCGCCCGCCGCGAATTGGCTGGTTCGGCCTTAACCACCAGCAAATTGGAATTTCTGGCCCAAACAGTTTTGGCTCTGGTCGCCTGCGCGCCTATAGCTCGCCATGGCAAAGTCAAAGCTGCTGCGATGTTAGGCACGGGAAATCCCAATGTGGCGGTCTGCGCCACGGCCTGCTTGGCGCTGCTCTTGGCGGAGGAGGGGGGCGAACTCAAAGGTGTGGGTGAAGACGAGTTCTTCGCCATTGTCGGAGCGCTGATGGCCCCAAGATTGCCCGCCATGCAAAGCGCCATTGAGCAAAATGACGTGAAACAACTGGCCCAAGAACTGGATGCGATCAGAGCTTTATATTAAGCCAGCAGTTTTCGCACCGCGTCCTTCCAGCCATTATATTTTGCATCGCGCTCAGCCGCCTTCATTTTTGGTAGAAAGCGCTTGTCGCGTTTCCAAGTTTTTGCAAATTGCTGCGGTGGCGGCAGCAAACCTGCCTGCAAACCTGCGAGATAAGCTGCTCCCAAAGCCGTTGTCTCTAAAACCTTGGGGCGATCAACCGGAGCATTCAAAATATCTGCAAGGCTTTGCATGGTCCAATCAGAAGCCGTCATCCCGCCATCCACCCGCAGTACCGTTTGCCCGGGATGGTTCCAATCTTTTTTCATGGCCTCAAGCAGGTCGCGCGTTTGATAACAGACCGACTCTAAGGCCGCCCGCGCCAATTCCTTATTCGTCGTGCCCCGGGTGAGTCCAAACAAAGCGCCGCGCGCATCGGCATTCCAATAAGGAGCCCCCAACCCCACAAAAGCCGGCACCAGATAAACCTGCTGCATCGGATCGGAAGCCTTTGCCAGGGCCCCGGTTTCCTGCGCAGTCTTCACAACTTTAATACCATCGCGCAGCCACTGCACCGCAGCCCCCGCAATAAAAATAGCACCCTCCAAAGCATAAGTGCGCTTGCCATCAAGCTGATAAGCCAATGTGGTGAGCAAACGATTCTGCGAGGTGACGGGTGCATCACCCGTGTTCATGATCGCAAAGCAGCCTGTGCCATAAGTTGATTTCATCATGCCAGGTTCAAAGCAAGCCTGCCCAATGGCCGCTGCATGTTGATCGCCTGCTACACCGCCAATTGGAATGGCAGCGCCAAATAGTTTTTGATCAGTCACCCCAAAATCAGCGGCGCAATCTTTGATCTCAGGTAAAATGGAGCGTGGCACATTTAATGCTGCCAACAATTCATTGTCCCATTCGCCGGAATGAATATTATAGAGCAAGCTGCGGCAGGCATTGGTGGCATCGGTGGCGTGTATCTTGCCGCCGGTCAAACGCCAGATCAAAAATGAATCTATGGTGCCAAAACACAGCTCGCCCTTTTCAGCCTTGGCCCGTGCGCCTTTTACAGTGTCGAGCAACCAGGCAATTTTGGTGCCGGAAAAATAAGGGTCAAGCAGCAAACCAGTTTTCTGGGTGACCATCGCCTCAAGGCCCTTGGCCTTTAATGCTTTGCAGTGATCTGCCGTGCGCCGATCCTGCCACACAATGGCCCTGTGAATGGGTTTGCCCGTTGCCCGCTCCCAAATCACCGTGGTCTCGCGCTGGTTGGTAATCCCGATTGATTTAAGATCGGACGCTTTTATGCGCGCCTTTTTTATCGCTGCCTTCACCGTGAAAAGAACTGATTTCCAAATCTCTTCCGCGTCATGCTCCACCCAACCAGAGGCCGGATAAAACTGTTTGAATTCTTTCTGGCCGCTGGCTTTAGGGTTCAGTTTTTTATCAAACACAATGGCCCGCGTCGATGTGGTGCCTTGGTCAATTGCCAAAATAAAGTCAGCCATACTTACGCCTTTTTAGATTTTTTCGGTTTAACACCTTCGCCCATGTGTAAGCGCAATGCTTGAATTTCTTCCGGCTTCATATGCAGTCCCAATTTAGAGCGCCGCCATAAAATATCATCGGCCGTCTGGGCCCATTCATTTTTGCGCAAATATTCAATTTCACGCTCGCTGAGCGGTCCAAAGCTTTTTCCAAGATCGGATGCAAAGCGTGTATCTTTCAAAATCTCTTGCATGTCTGTGCCATAAGCTCGAAACAGCCGCAAAACATTCTGCGGTTTCAGAAATGAATAAGTTTTTTGTTGCTCGGCAATATATTTCTGCACATCAGCGTAAGCCATGCCGCCGGGCAGGCTGGCCCGCGCAGTCCATGGTTTTTCAGCATTCGGAAAAAATGGTGCCAATTTTTCCAAAACAGATTCGGCCAATCTCCGCGACGTGGTGATCTTGCCACCAAACACCGAAATCATGGGAGCTTGGCCCTCAGGGTGATCAAGCTTTAAAACATAGTCTCGCGTGGCTTCCTGCGCCTTGCTGGCTCCATCATCATAAAGTGGACGAATGCCGGAATATGACCAGCGCACCATGTCACGCGTGACCGGAAGTTTGAAATATTCACTCACCGAAGCCAAAAGATAATCCGTTTCTGCCTGCGAAATTTCAGGCTTGCCAGGTTCGCCCTTATGGTCTTCGTCGGTTGTTCCAATCAACGTGAAATTTGTTTCATATGGAATAGCAAAACAAATCCGGCCATCACCATTTTGAAATATATAACAGCGGTCATGCTTATAAAGTCGATCAACAACCAGGTGGCTGCCTTTCACCATGCGAATCTTGTCAGGGTCATTGCGCCCAACAACTTTGGCCAGAACATCGCTCACCCATGGCCCTGCTGAATTCACCAGAACTTTGGCGGTGATTGTCTGTTCCTTGCCATCGGCTCCAGCAATAATAACGTCCCATCCACCATCAACGCGTCGTGCATGCGAAACTTTCGTCCGTGTACGGATGATTGCGCCTTTGGAAGCGGCATCACGCGCCATGAGCACCACTAAACGCGCATCTTCTACCCAGCAATCGGAATATTCATAGCCATGGCTAAACTCGTCTTTGATCGGTTGACCAGTCACATCATTGTGAAAATCAATGCTGCGGGTGGGCGGCAGAATTTTACGACCACCAAGATGATCATACATAAACAAACCAAGGCGGATCATCCAACGTGGACGCAGGCCAGCATGGTGCGGCAGAATAAAC